>CBFRWL010000103.1:0-8179 GCA_965727025.1 uncultured Sphingomonas sp. | reverse complement strand
CCCGATAGGCGATCTGCCCGAGCGAATCATAGTCGACCCCATGCGCATGCTCGCGCGCCTGCACGGGTTGGTACCGCCGTCCTGCCAGCGCCTTGGCGCGGGATACCAGTATTTCCCAGGAAAACGGCTCTGCACCGCCGCCTGCCGCCGCCCGCACCGATGCGGGAGCGAAGAGAGCCAAGGCGGCGAGGGAAGCGAAATGCTCGCGTCGGGTCATCGGCGTGGGCAAGATCATTGCGCGGCGCCTAACGGAGCCTAGATGAATAGTTAATGACTTTTTCACATCATTGACCGGCCGCGCTGGATCATGCCAACCGGCGTCATGCGCTTTGTCTCCGATAATGCAGCGTCCGCCTGTCCCGAAGTCCTCGCGGCTGTTATCGCCGCCAATACGCCCGACCGCGGCTATGATGGCGATGCGCTCAGCCAGGCGCTCGACGGCGCGTTTTCCGAGCTGTTCGAAACCCCGGTCGCCGCCCTCTGGGTTACGACCGGCACGGCGGCGAACAGCCTCGCGCTCTCGGCGCTGTGCCCGCCTTATGGCGGGATTCTGTGTCATGAGGATGCGCATGTCGAGAATGACGAAGCCGGCGCGCCGGGATTCTTCACCCACGGCGCCAAGCTCATCACCGTGGCTGGCTCCGGCGCCAAACTGAGCTGCGACGGGGTCGAGGAGCGCATGGCGCGGATCGTAAAGGACGTGCACCGGGTTCAACCCGCCGCCATCTCGATCACCAACGCGACCGAGCTTGGCTGCGTCTATACGCAGCTGGAGACTGCCGCGCTCGGCGAACTCGCCCGTTCGAGAGGGCTTGGCTTTCATCTCGATGGCGCGCGCTTCGCCAATGCCGTCGCGCGGCTTGGCTGCCATCCCGCGGACCTCAGCTGGCGGGCAGGCGTGGACCTGATGAGCTTCGGCTGCATCAAGAACGGCGGGATGACTGCCGAGGCGTTGATCTGCTTTCGGCGGGATTTGGCGGACGAACTCCGCATTCGCCGCAAGCGGAGCGGCCACCTCTCCTCGAAGGGCAGGTTCCAGGCGGCGCAGCTGCTTGCGTTGATCGAGGATGATCGCTGGCTGCGCAACGCGCGCGCGGCCAATGAAGGCGCCGAGCGTATCGCTGCGGCCGCAGCGGGCCGCCTGGCTTATCCGGTCGAAGCCAACGAGCTGTTTGTGCGCCTTTCGGCAGGGGAAGCAGCGGAGCTGCGCGCCCAAGGCTTCCAGTTTATCGATTGGGGCGAGGGCCTGGCCCGGTTCGTGGTCTCGTGGGATCAGGGCGGCGATGAGATCGCGGCGCTTCGTTCAGCCTTGGCTAAGCTCGACGATGCGCAGGGAAATGGTTCCGAAGTTTTGCGTTAGACAAAATCCTTAACGCCATTATGGACGCGCCGCGGGGGAATCAGCTTTGCCGTGCGTCTTTCGACGGCGGCATCAAGGTTATTGATGAATGCCGATTCTCCCCGAAGAGCTGAAGTTTCTTTCCGCTAATAAGATCGTCCCACGTCCCTCAACGATTGGCGCGATTGCGGTTGTTCTTCTGCTGGCAGGATGCAGCAAACAGGAGCAACCGGAAAAGCAGCCGCCGGAGGCCGGCTTCGTGGTGGTGAAGGCGCAGGCGGTCCCGCTTGTCACTGAACTTTCGGGACGCACATCGGCCTATGAGACGTCCGAAGTCCGTCCCCAGGTTTCGGGCCTGATCAAGGCGCGCCTGTTCAAGGAGGGCAGCCTGGTTCATGCCGGCCAGACGCTGTACCAGATCGATCCGCGGCTTTACCGGGCCGCCGTAAATCAGGCAGGCGCCAATTTGGCCAATGCGCAGGCCCAGCGCGAATCGGCTGCTGCTCTGGCTGAACGTTACAAGCCACTCGCCGCGATCGAAGCCGTGAGCAAACAGGATTATACCAACGCCGCTGCAGCCGCGAAGCAGGCGTCCGCCGCCGTGGCTCAGAATCAGGCAGCGCTCGAAACTGCGCGAATCAATCTCAATTTCACGCGCGTTCCAGCGCCGATCACCGGCAGGATCGGACGATCGCTGTTCACCACCGGCGCGCTGGTCACCTCCGGACAGGCCGATCCGCTCACGACGATCCAGCGGCTCGATCCGATCTATGTCGATATTCAGCAATCGAGCGCTGAGTTGCTGGCGCTCAGGAAATCGCTAAGCAGTGGGGGCGCCGTGCCCTCCTCGACCGCGGTCGATCTGGTGCTGGAGGATGGCAGCCTCTATCCGCAGAAGGGCCAGCTCGAATTTTCCGAAGCGATGGTCGATCCCAATACCGGCACGGTCACGCTGCGGGCGCGCTTCTCCAATCCTTCCGGCGTGCTGTTGCCGGGCATGTATGTGCGCGCGCGCTTTTCCCAGGCGACGCGGCCAAACGGCATTCTGGTCCCGCAGCAAGGGGTTTCGCGTAACCCAAAGGGTGACGCAACGGTGTTGATCGTGGGGACCGGGAACAAGGCGGTTCAGCGGGCGGTCACAGCGCCGCAAACGGTCGGCGATCAATGGCTGGTGACCAGCGGCCTTGCTGCGGGCGATAAGGTGATCACCGAGGGGTTGGGGCGGATCAAGCCGGGCCAGCAGGTGAAGCCGGTTCCAGCAGGCTCGAAGCCGCTTCGCCAATCGAAAGGACAGGGAGCATCGGGCCGAGGTAACGGCCAGACGGGCACGAACGGCTAAGCGATGCTTTCGCGCGTCTTCATCGATCGCCCGATCTTCGCATGGGTCGTTGCCATCGTGGTCATGCTGCTCGGCATTGGCGGCATTCTCTCGCTGCCGGTCGAGCAATATCCCGATATCGCGCCGCCTTCTGTCAACATCCGGGCGACTTATCCCGGCGCCTCGGCAGAAACCCTCGAGACCAGCGTTACCCAGGTTATCGAGCAGCAACTGACGGGGCTCGACAAGCTCATTTATTTCCAGTCCACCTCCAACTCATCCGGACAAGTCACGATCACCGTCACCTTCGACAAGGGCACCGATCCGGACATCGCCCAGGTCCAGGTGCAGAACAAGGTGCAGCAGGCGCTGCCAAGGCTGCCGCAACAGGTCCAGCAGCAGGGGCTGGTGGTCACCAAGTCCAATGCTGATTTCCTGATGGTGGTCGCCGTCTATGACGAGACCGGCCGCATGAGCGCGAGCGACATCAGCGATTATCTGGTTTCGAATCTTCAAGACCCGTTGGGTCGCCTGCCCGGAGTAGGCGATTTCAACGTGTTTGGTTCGCAATATGCGATGCGCATCTGGCTCGATCCCTACAAGCTCGCCAGCTTTCAATTGATGCCAAGTGACATCACGGCCGCGATTCAGGCGCAGAATGCCCAGGTCGCGGCGGGCCAGATCGGCGCCCAACCTTCGCCGGATGCGCAGATGCTCAATGCGATCGTCACCAGCCGCTCGCGGCTTACCAATGTCGATCAGTTTCGCGACATTCTCGTGAAAACGCAGCCCGACGGTTCGCAGGTGCGGCTGAAGGATGTCGCGCGCGTCGAGCTGGGCAGCGAAAACTATACCGCGACAAGCAGGCTCAACGCACATCCGGCCGCTGGCATCGGCATCCAGCTCGCGCCGGGCGCGGATGCGCTGAAGACATCGCGCGAGGTGCGCGATCTCATGGCCCAACAGTCCAAATCCTTTCCACCGGGCCTGCGCTTCATCTATCCGCTCGATTCGACCGCCTTCATCAAGCTGTCGGTTCACGACGTGGTGGTGACGCTGGTGGAAGCGATCATCCTCGTCGTGCTCGTCATGTTCCTGTTCCTGCAAAGCTGGCGCGCCACGCTCATCCCGGCCATCGCCGTTCCGGTGGTGCTGCTTGGAACGTTCGGGGTACTGGCGGCGGCGGGCTTTTCGATCAACACGCTCACCTTGTTCGGAATGGTGCTCGCCATCGGCCTGCTCGTCGACGACGCGATCGTGGTGGTCGAAAATGTCGAGCGGGTGATGGTGGAGGAGCCGGATATCAGCCCGCGCGACGCCACCATCAAATCGATGAGCGAACTCAACACCGCGCTGATCGCGATCGCGCTCGTGCTCTCGGCGGTGTTTCTGCCGATGGCGTTCTTCGGCGGCTCGACCGGCGTGATCTACCGGCAGTTCTCGATCACGATCGTCTCGTCGATGGCGCTTTCGGTGATGGTCGCGCTGATCCTGTCGCCGGCGCTGGCGGCCACCGTGCTCAAGCGTCCTGATGAAGAAGCGGTGAGCAACCGCAACCGGCTGATCGCGCGCGCGCATGACTATGGTGACCGCTTCAATGCCTGGTTTACCCGGTTATCGGATCGATACCGCGAGGCCGTCGCCAGGCTTTTCAATCACGCCCGCCCGGCGATGATCCTGTTCGCCTTGCTGATCGGTGCGCTGGTCTTCCTGTTTTTCCGCCTGCCCAGCAGCTTCCTGCCGACCGAGGATCAGGGCTATGGGCAGCTCCAGTTCACCTTGCCCCCCGGCGCGACCCAGGCGCGCACGCTCGCCGTAGCGAAGACGATCGAGCATTATTTCCTCACCAATGAGCGCGCCAATATGAGCGCCGTGTATACTGTTCTTGGATCGAGCCAGGCCGGTCAGGGGCAAAATGCCGGCCGCGGCTACATCGCGTTCAAACCATGGGACGAGCGCAAAGGATCGGAAAATAGCGCTCAGGCCATCGCCGCGCGGGCATCGAAAGCGGTTGGCGGCCAGCTCCGCGACGCGGAATTCTACGCGCTCAACCCTCCGCCGGTGCGGGGGCTCGGGCAATCCTCCGGCTTCACGATGGAACTGCTCAACAGCGGCGGGCTCAGCCGCAACGCGTTCAAGGCGCGGCGCGATGCCATTCTGGCGGCGGCCCGGAACGATCCCGTGCTTGCCGGCGTGCGCCAGAACAGCCTGGAGGATTCACCGACGCTTTCGGTCGATATGGATGACGGCCGGCTGGGCGCACTCGGCATTCCGCCCTCCCAAGCCGACGCCAGCCTGTCGACCGCCTGGGGCGGCACCTATGTCAATGATTTCGTCGATCGCGGGCGCGTGAAGCGCGTCTATGTTCAGGGCGACGCGCAATATCGCAGCCGCCCCGAGGATCTCGGCGACTGGTACGTGCGCTCGTCGACCGGCAGCATGGCGCCCTTCACTGCGTTCGCGAGCGCGCGCTGGAGCCAGGCGCCGCTGACGCTGAGCCGCTTCAACGGCCTGCCGGCCTATGAGGTCCAGGGACAGGCCGCCGAAGGCAAGAGTTCGGGCGACGCGATGCAGCGAATTTCCGAGATCGCAGCGAAGCAGCCCGGTGTTTCCGTCGCGTGGAGCGGACTTTCTTATCAGGAGCGGCTTTCGGGGGGGCAGGCGCCCTATCTCTATGCGCTGTCGCTGCTCGTCGTCTTCCTCTGCCTTGCCGCGCTTTACGAAAGCTGGTCGGTCCCGCTCGCGGTGATCATGGTCATTCCCCTTGGATTGCTCGGTGCGGTACTGGCGGTGACCCTTCGCGGGCTTGAAAATGATATTTATTTTCAGGTCGGCCTGCTCACCACCATGGGGCTTTCGGCGAAAAACGCGATCCTGATCGTCGAATTCGCGGAACAGGCCGAGAAGCAGGGGAAAAGCGCGATCGATGCCGCGCTCGAAGCGGCGCGCATCCGCCTGCGCCCGATCCTGATGACCAGCCTTGCCTTCATCTTCGGCGTATTGCCGCTCGCCATTTCGACCGGCGCGGGCGCGCAAAGCCGCGTGGCGATCGGCACGGCCGTGATCGGCGGCATGCTGACCGCGACCCTCCTCGCAATCTTCTTCGTGCCGCTGTTCTTCGTGCTCGTGCGGCGCATCTTCCACGGACGCGAAACGCCGCGGCAGGAGCAGCCGGCATGAAGCGCACCGCTGCCGTCGCCGCCACGCTTTCGCTGCTGACAAGTTGCACGCTCGAGCCTGGCTACCATCGCCCACGACCGGCTGTCTCGCCGCAGTGGCCGGTCAACGCTGCCGCCGTGCAAGGCACCGACACGACGCTGCCCGCCGTCACGTACCGCGATATCTTCAAGGACCCCAATCTCCAGGTCATCATTGCCCAGGGTCTTGAAAATGGGCAGGATCTTCGTATCGCGATCGCCAACGTCGCCTCCGCGCGCGCGCAATATCATGTCGCGCGTGCCGAGATCTTTCCCGAAGTCGATGCGAGCGGCCGCACGTCCACCGTCCACCGCTCAAGCGCGGGCGGAACGCTGGGCACTGGCGCGGAAAACGGCACTTCCGCGAGCAGCGGCGGCACCGACACCACCTATAGCGCCAGCCTCGGCACCACCTCGTTCGAGCTCGATCTGTTCGGGCGGCTGCGCAGCCTCAACAACGCCGCGTTCAATGAATATCTCGCCACCGAGGCCGGGTTTGCAGCCGCGCGGCTGATGCTCGTCGCCAACATTGCGGAGGCCTATTACACGCTCGCAGCCGACCGCACCTTGCTCGCCATCGCAGACGACACCGCGCGCACCGCCGAGCGCAGCGTCGCCCTCACCCGCGCGCGTCTACAGGGCGGCGTCGCGCCACGGACCGATCTGCGCCAGGCGGAAACCGTGCTCGATCAGGCGCAGGCGGACCAGGCTTCCCAGACCACTGCGGTGATACAGGATCGCAACGCGCTCGAGTTGCTGGTGGGAGCACCGATCGAGGAAGCCAGGCTTCCGACGGGGATCGAGCAACTCGAGGGCGGGGTCAGCGAACTTCCGGCCGGGCTCGATTCGCGCATCCTGCTGCGGCGGCCCGACGTGGTGCAGGCCGAATATCAGCTCCGCGCCGCGAATGCGCGGATCGGCGCCGCGCGCGCCGCCTTTTTCCCGACGATCTCGCTCACCTCGGCGGTCGGTTTCGCCAGCACGGCGCTTTCCACGCTGTTCACCCATGGCGCCTTTACCTGGTCGGCGACGCCCTCCGCCGGACTTCCGATCTTCGATGCGGGGCGGAATATCGGCAATCTCCATTATGCCAACGCGCAACGCGACCTCGCGATCGCCAGCTATCAGCGCGCGATCCAGACCGCGTTCCGCGAAGTTTCCGACGCACTCGCCCGCCGCGCCACCATTGCGAACGAATATGCGGCCGACCTCAACCTGCAACAGGCGGCCGCCGACACGCTCGCGCTCAGCACGGCGCGCTATCGCGAAGGCATCGATCCCTATCTCAACACGCTTGATGCGGAGCGATCGCTCTATACCGCGCGGCGCACGTTCACCACCATAAGGCTGACCCGGATCCGGAACCTGATCAGCCTCTATCAGACGCTTGGCGGCGATGCCTTGATCACCGACCGCCCGCCTCGGCCCTCATTGCCACAGCCCGCAGCGCGATAAGGCGGCGCTAAATCCAATATCGTCACCCCGGACTTGATCCGGGGTCCCGCTTACTTCGCGTGCTGGATCAGAAAAGCGGGATCCCGGGTCAAGCCCGGAACGACGGTGAGGGACGAGCGTGGCACCTCCCGCGCCCAGACGCGTTTAAGGTCGTTACAGCCTCGACATGGCTGGAGTACGTAGGAGACGGACAATGAGAAAAGAAATCCTAATCGGCCTGGCCGCGGCCGCCATCGCCGGCTTGACGCCCTCGATCGCGCAGCCGGTGGACAATTGGCGCTATAATGGAAGCTGGGATCGTGACACTTTCTGGCGCGGTGCGCCGGCTGATCCTCGCGACCGCATTCCATTCCTGCAGCGTAGGATCGATCGCGGCGTCGCCGATGGCAGCCTCAACCGGCGCGAGGCGCGCAATTCACAGCGCGAGCTCAACGACATCCGCCGCGAAGCCGCCAATATGGGCCGCCGCATCAACGATCGCGAGGCAGGCCGCCTGCAATCGCGGCTCGACAATCTCGCGCAGAAGATTCGCTGGCGCCGCAGCGATAATGATTATGGCTATAATGGCGGCGACCGCGATTACAGCCGCTATCGCACGGATTATGACGCCGCGCGCTATTATCGCGACGATCCGCGTTACAACGAGCGTCGGCTCTCCGCATCCGATCAGGTCTATCGTGGCTCCGACGGCCGCTATTATTGCAAGCGCAGCGACGGCACGACGGGGCTGATTGTCGGCGCTGCAGCCGGCGGCATTCTTGGCAATGTTATCGACGGCGGCGGCAATCGCCTGGCTGGAACGCTGATCGGTGGCACGCTCGGCGCGCTCGCCGGAAAATCGATCGACCAGAACAGCGACGTTCGCTGCCG
>CBFRWL010000102.1:0-8206 GCA_965727025.1 uncultured Sphingomonas sp. | reverse complement strand
GAAAGATGGCCATAGCGGGTCTCGATCGCCTTCCCATGCTCAATCTCGATCAGATTGCCATAGCCGTGCATCCAGCTCGCATAGGAGACGATGCCGTCGGCGGTGGCATAGATCGGCGTACCGAGCGGGCCTGCCAGATCGATGCCCGCATGCATCGCCGCGCTATGGCGGAACGGGTCCGAACGCACGCCGAAGCCGCTGGTATAGGCGAACGCCGTCACTGGCCGCGCCGACGGTATCGAAATTACGCCCTGCCCGATCTGGTCGAGCCGTTTCCAGCTTGCGAACAAGGCACGGAACTTTTGGTCTCCGGCAGCAGTGGGCTTGGGCATTTCGATGCTGGCCGACATCGGCTTCGCGGTAAGCTGCTGTGCGCCGTCGATGCTGTCCATGCTGGGCGCATCATTTTGAAAAGCCCAGGCATTGGCCGATAGAAATAGGGTTAATGAAAACAGTGAAAGCGATTTGAGGGCGGCATTCTTGATTTTCAACGGCATGACTGTCCCGACGCGCAAAGCTTCAGGAACCTTATGGCCCCGAGCATGTTGTTAAATGTCGCCCCGGAAAACTGCCCAACCCCCGCGACGGGATGGTTTTGTAAAACTCATCCGGCTGCAGCAATAGGATTGTAAAAATCTGTCGTTAGACCGGCTGCATTGCGGGCTGAGTCGTTGAACGGCGGCTTCAACGCGCCTTTGAAATGACGTTCGATCAATGAATGCCATTGGGGGGCAGGATCGAATCGTCGCTCTGCGCACATCAAACCAAACCATCGGACGCCTGTTGCGACATGGTTGATTTCATCGCGATAGATCCGACGAAGGATCTTCGCGGATGGCAGATCCCCAGCCGTTTCGAAGCGGACGACCGTGGCGGGCGTGACATCCAGCCCACGCGCTTCGAGGATCATCGGCACAATCGCAAGCCGCGCTAGTACGTCATGGGAGGTCGCTTGCGCGGCCTCCCATAAGCCTTCATGGGCCGGTAGCGCCCCATAGCATGAGCCGAGCGCCTCCAGCCGCCGCATGAGCAATGCAAAGTGGAGCGCTTCATCGGCGCCGACTTTCACCCAATCGTCGATAAAAGCAGCGGGCATCTGCCTGCCAAAACGCCCGACCATGTCGAAGGCCAGGTCGATGGCGCCATATTCGATATGCGCAAGAGCGTGCAGCATCGCGATCCGGGCACGTTGCGAGCCGGCCCGCCCGCGCTTGGGCATGCGGTTCGCCGGCAGAAGCACCGGCTCCGCCGGCCGTGCCGGCGCGTCGGGCATCGTGACCTCGAACCGTGTATCGAGCAGGCCTTGCCGCCATTGGCGGGCTACGTGGCGCGCCAACATGATCTTTCGGCGCGGTGCCGGCGTCAGCAGTATCTGCCGGCACGCTGCAGCAATATCAGTCACGCCAGCGCGGTAGCGGCTGCAAGGACTTCCTCGGCATGCCCGGGAACCTTCACCTTCCGCCAGATTCTGGCGATGCGGCCATCGCGGCCGATCAGGAAGGTCGCCCGATCGATGCCCATATATTTGCGCCCGTACATGGATTTTTCGATCCACGTCCCGAAAGCCTCGCACGCGCTGCCGTCGCTATCCGAGAGCAGATCCACTTTCAGACCATATTTTTCGGTGAAGGCGCGATGCTTCTTAGGCGGGTCCTTGGAAATGCCGATCACTGGCACACCCGCCTTGGCGAAACGATCCGCCAGCGCGGTAAAATCCTGCGCTTCCTTGGTGCATCCCGAGGTGTCGTCCTTCGGATAGAAATAGACGACGAGCGGCGCTTTTGCTTGTTCGAGCAGCTTCACGCTCTTGCCATCTGGAGTCTCAACCGTAGGATTAGGTGCGGGATCGCCTTCATTCAACATTCTATTCTCCCTGTTTTTCAGCCGCTTTGCGTCACTCTTTGCCATTCCGAACGAACGACTTCACGCGCCATGTCCAATTGCCGTATCAATGCCGTCCAGTCGGCGACACCGCAAGCGCGTGCCACGATCGCCTTGCTTGCGTCCGGCGGTTCAGTGGATTCGGGCGACACCAGTCGCTGCGTTACGAGCAGCCTGGCCAGAAAGGCGTGCGCCTTGACGATGTCGAGATTCAACAAGCCAGCTTCAGCCAAAGCCGTCGCTGCATTACCCAGTCGGGTGTCTATGCCAACATGGTGGAGTAGCTGAAGCACATGGATGGTGAACTCGCAATCGACCAGCCCGCCATCAACCAGTTTTACATCGAACGCACTCGCCGGCGGCTTGTGCCTCGCAATATCCGCACGCATCTTCGCGGCATCCGCGATAATCCGGGCGCGGTCTCGCGGTTTGGAGAGAATGTCAGCTATGATCGTCTCGAGTTGGGCGCGCGACCGCGCCGAGCCGAAGATTGGGCGCGCGCGCAACAAAGCCATGTGCTCCCAGGTCCAGGCCTCCTGGCGTTGATACTGGGCGAAGCTCTCCAGCGAGACGGCGAGCGGCCCCTTATTGCCTGATGGCCGCAACCGCGTATCGACCTCATAGAGCGGCCCGGAAGGTGTCGGCACGCTGAGCGCCGCAGTTATTCTAGGGGCCAGCCGGTTGAAATAGGCCGTCGCCCCAGTTGGCCGTGCACCGTCGGATTCGGTACGAAAATCGCCCGTGAAGAGATAGATCAGGTCCAGATCGGACGCATGCGTCAGTGCATGCCCGCCGAGCCGGCCAAGCGCGAGGATAACAAGCTCGCCGCCGGGCACTTTCCCATTGGTCGCCTCGAACTCTTCGATCGTCGCCTGACACAGGACCTGGACCGCTGCTTCGGCAACGCGCGCATAGCCTTCTGCTACCTCGATCGGATCGGACGAACCCTCGATGATCTGGACGCCCAAGGCGAAGCGGCGCTCGCCCACCCGTTGCCTCACCCGTTCCAGTAGCATCTGATAATCGTCGCCTGGCTCGGTCGCACCCAATAAGATGCAGAGTTCGGCCACCGACGGCGCCGACTCCAGCGCGCTCGCGTCGAGCAACCCGTCAAGCAGTTCCGCGCGGCGCCCCAGCGCCGATGCCAGCGCCGGTGCATGGTTCAATATATCAGCGAGCATCCGGCCCAGCGCCGGCCGCGCCTCGATCAGCCGGAACAGATTGATCGCGCTTGGAAGCTGCGTGACGAGATCGTCGAATCGCGCCAGTGCCATGTCGGGATTCTGGGCTTCTCCAAATGCCCGGATCAGCAAGGGCAGCATGGCTTCCATCGCCTCGCGTGCCGGCGACGATCGCAGGCTCCGCGCCTTCCCCTCTCGCCAGCCGGCGATGCGACGGATCGTCGCCGCAGGGTCAGCGAAGCCCGCACCGACGAGCGTCGCCGAGAGCGCCTCGGGATCGAATGGCGCACGCTCCCCCACTTGACCGGCAAGAGCGTCATAACATTGACCGACACGCTCGACATGCGGTCGTAACAGGTCAAGTAATGCCCTGCCCTCCTGCAAACCATGCAGCCTCGCAACATTATCGAGCGCTTCCCAATCGCGTGGCAGGCTATGCGTCTGCTGATCGCCGACCATCTGCAGGCGGTGCTCGACTGTGCGATAGAGCCGGTAAGCCGCCGCAAGCTCGCTTGCATCACTCCCCGAAATTTTGCCGTTCTGCGCAAGCGCTTCCAGCGCATCCAACGTAGCGGGTTTTCGCAGCTCCGGTTCGCGGCCGCCATGGATCAGCTGGTGGATTTGGGCAAAGAACTCCACCTCGCGGATGCCGCCGCGCCCGCGCTTCAGATCATAGCCAGGGCCGAATTGCTGGCCCTGAGCATGATGATCCCGAATGCGCCGCGAGATCGAAAGAATTTCCTGGATCGTTCCGTAATCGAGCGCCCGCCGCCAGATGAAAGGACGGATCGCAGTAAGGAAGCTTTCGCCAAGCGATATGTCACCCGCACAAGCGCGGGCACGGATAAATGCCGCCCGCTCCCACGGGAGCGCGCTCGTTTCATAATAGCTGATCGCGGCTTCTATCGGCAGCGCCGGCGGAGTGGCCTCGGGCGACGGGCGCAACCGTAGATCCACGCGGAAAACATAACCGTCCGCATCATGCAGCTCCAAGAGCTGGACCACTCGACGTGCAACCCGCGCCGCTGCTTCCACCGGTTCGAGCCGCGGGTGGGCAGGAAGGCTGTGCGGATCGAACAAGAGAATGGGATCGATGTCGGACGAATAGTTCAGCTCTCTGCTGCCGTGCTTGCCAAGCGCCAGCGCTGCAAAACCCTTGTTTTCAGCGCCGGGAAAGATTTCGGCCATTGCCGCTGCGATCGCCTGATCCAGGGCATAGTCGGCGAAGCCCGAAAGGAGGGGCACGATCTCCTCGAAGCCCGCCAGCCCCGCGAGGTCAGCCAGCGCAACTGCAAATGCGACGCGTTGGCGCGACCTGCGAAGTGAGGAGCCAATTTCCGCCACGCATGGTCTTGCCGCTATGATGCTGCCGATCAGTGCCTCGAGCTGGCCATTGGCGACTTCGTCCACGATATCTGGATATCGAGCCGCCAAGGATTTCAGGAACGGAGAATGGTGCTCGATGCGATCGAGCGCGTTCGATAGGGCTGTCGAATTGGCTGCAGACACGCTCTCTTGCTAGCCCAAGGGTCACGTTGCCGAAAGAGATGAAACCGGCTCGGGCGTTGAACGTTGAGCGGAGATGGAAGTGGTCGATAACAGACAGCGTCTGAAGAAGAGAAGCGAAGGCACGCTGGTTGTGCCGCCTTTGGTTCATCAGGGCGTTGCCGATGCGCTGCGCGCGGCTTTCACTCCCGAACGGCAGCTGTTGCCGGACGATATGGCTGCCTTGCTTCACAAGCTGCGCTGAGTTCAGTTGTCGCGAACGAGATTGTCCACATCGCTAAGGATGTTTTGCAAAGCGGATTCGTTGCCGCCGTCTGGCGGCTGATTTCGTCGGGAGGGCAGCTTCCCTTCGCTTAGCAAAGCTTCGAGCGCAACTCGGCCTCTGGCCACACGGCTCTTGATGGTTCCTACCGCGCAACCGCAAATTTCGGCTGCTTCCTCATAGGCAAAGCCGCCGGCGCCTACCAGGATAAGCGCTTCGCGTTGCGGCTGCGGCAAATGCAGAAGAGCACGCTGAAGGTCGCCCAATTCGACATGATGTTCCTGTCCAGCCGGTGCGGCGAGCACGCGGCTTGCTGCGAGATCGTCCCACTCGCCCTTGAACCGCGCGCGCCGCATTTGGGATAGGAACAGATTGCGCAGGATGATGAACGTCCATGCGCGCATATTAGTGCCCGCCTGAAACCGGCTACGCGCTGCCCATGCCTTCAGCAATGTTTCCTGCACGAGGTCATCTGCCAGATCGCGATTGCCAGACAGCGATCGCCCGAAGGCACGCAGATGCGGAATTACCCGGGACAGCTCTTCCTTGAAGGCACTGTCAGAAAGCGGCCGATGTTCCTCAACTACGCGATCGACATCCGCAGCGCGGTTGCTCATCAAAAATATCCTGTTATCGGCATCTTAAAATTGCTTGCCGCCGCCGTGCCGTCTCAGCCGCCAAACCTGCACCGCCATGGATATATCACCACACCAGTAAGATCATAACCATAGCGATAATTGCAAGTAGGAACGACGCGCCCAGAACGTAGCGAACTACATGCTCGGACGAAGCTGAACGCGCTCTTTCCGTTGAAATATGTTGTTTCGGCTCCGCCACTTCCTGAATTTCCCTTACGCCGCCTCTCCATTAGCAACGCTAAGCGGCGTAGGGAGTTCCTTGGAGCGAGGTCAGGCAGGTACCGTAGCCATGTCGAAAAACAGCGCTTGCGAAATGGCGGCTTTCACCGTCGACCGCTGGAACGGTTTGGTGATCAGGAACGTCGGCTCTGGCCGTTCGCCGGTCAACAGGCGCTCCGGAAACGCCGTGATGAAGATAACGGGCACGCTGAACTCCGCGAGGATTTCTTTCACGGCATCGATGCCGGAGCTGTCGTCCGCCAGCTGAATGTCAGCGAGCACGAGCCCAGGGCGCTGCGCCATCGCTTCGGCAACAGCTTCGTCGCGCGTCACGGCGACGGCGGTGACGTCATGGCCGAGATCACGAACGATGGTTTCCAGATCCATCGCGATGATGGGCTCGTCTTCGATGATCAGCACGCGTGCGCGCGTCTGCCGCTCGATCTCGGCCAGCGCGTCGCTCACCAAGCGATCGACCTCTTCCGGAGAGGAGTCGATAAGGTAACCCGTGTCCTCGGGCGTGAAGCCTTCCATCGCGGTCAGCAGCAAAGCCTGACGCGAGAGCGGCGTGATCCGCGCAAGCCGCGCCTGAGCAATCGACTCGCTGCTTTCGAGATTGTCCGAGGTCTCTTCCCTGTCGTCGGAATTGGTCGAAAGCCAAATCCGCTGAAAGGTACGGTAAAGACCAAGGCGCGCGTCCACATCGCGCGGAAAATCTTCCGGCGCGGCGACGATCGCTTCCAGGGCGGCACGCACATAGGCGTCCCCATGCGCCTGCGTACCCGTGAGCGCGCGGGCATAACGCCTCAGGAAAGGAAGATGAGGCGCGAGTTCCTGACCAAGCGACATAATGCGTTATATCTCCTCAAGGGCATGAAAGCGTGCTTGCAGGACTTAGGATTGCTTGCCCCCGCCACTGTTCTCCGCTCTCTTCCCGCCAAAGTCTGCATGCGATAGCCGCATGCGTAAAGAGGGGAACCAACGATCGAGATTTTTGTTTCACTTCGGGCATAGGCAATTTATGCGCGTCGTAACGTGGGCGAAGCGATCCGTTCGGGTCGCACAGGGCCAGGCCGACCAAGCGGTGCCGCAGACCGCTTGAACCGGAGCACGTTACCGTAGACGAGGGGACGGGCGTCTTGGCTGCGATTGATAATAAGACTGAAAAGCGAAGCGTCGCCAAGGATGGACCTAAGCGTTCTACGCCAGCTATCAAAAAACCGCGCGCTAGCGTTCAGCAGAGCCATGTCGGCGAGTCGCTGCGGTCAATTTATCAGCAGACTGTCGACGAGAAGGTTCCGGACGAATTTCTGGACATCCTTGGCAAGCTCGCCTGAAAGGCGAGTCCATGGCCGAAGGTGAATCGCAACCATCTTTGCCCGTGACAGCCTCGGAGCCATGGCCAGAGCCGAGCTTCTACTCCAAGCTTTCGACCGGGCTCAAGATGCTGCTGATCCTCAGCCTGGCTTTGTTGCCGCTGGGGCTGATCGCAGTTTTCGCGTCGCGGGAATCAGCGCATGCCAACCGGCTGCGCCACGAAGCCGAAGCGCGTGCCGCGGCTACGGCAACGGCGGCCTCGATCCTGGAAACGATCGGCCCGGCCACTGCGGCGTTGCGTCAAGCGGTGAGCGATGTGGCCGTCGGCGCGCGGGACCATCCGATCGATCGGCAACAATGCAATTCACGGCTTGATACTGCGGCCGCCCGCTTTCCGGCGGTCACGGGCGTTGCGATCTTCGATAGCCGGGGGCGCCTTATCTGCAAGACATCTCGCTATGTCAGCGTAGCGGCCTATCTGCCTTCCACCGACATCGGCTATGAGGTGCGATTGAGCGCACCCCACCGTCTTCTCGTCACCACCGTCAGCATAGCCGACGGCAGCTTGTTCGGGGTTGCGGAATTTCCGGCAGCATCGTTCGCCAGGCTTCTGCCTGCGCATCCCGATGCGAGGCCGGGGGCGGTCTTGCGCCAGGGCAGCCAGAGCATCCTCATTCAAAATGAGAGCTCCAACAACCCGCTCTATCAGATCGTCGGCGTTACCGTACCAGTGGCTGGCGGCCAGCTGGGCCTCGAAATGCGTTTGCCGGCCGCCCCGCTCGATACTGCTGACATTCTGCTGATCCTCCTGCCGATCCTGATGTGGGCTGCCGGAGGCGTGATCGGCTGGATCGTGCTTGATCGGCTGCTGCTGCGCCCGCTTGGGCAAATGCAGCGCGCGATTGCCGGTTTCAGCCGCGGCGAAGGGGCGCTCATCTTGCCGCGCCTTAAAACGCCGGCGCGCGAGCTGCGCGATCTCGGGGAATCATTCGAGAAAGCCACGCAGGCGATCCGGGCGCACGAGCAGGAACTTGCCGAAGGGCTCGCCAATCAGAAGCGGCTGACCCGCGAAGTGCATCATCGCGTGAAGAACAATCTCCAGGTCGTCTCCAGCCTCATCAATCTGCACTCGCGGGGGGCGACCAGCGGCCCGGTGCTGGAAGCCTATGCTTCTATCCAACGGCGCGTGGACGCATTGGCGG
>CBFRWL010000101.1:0-8245 GCA_965727025.1 uncultured Sphingomonas sp. | reverse complement strand
ATGAAGCGCGGAAGGCTCAGATCGCTTGGCCAGCGGCCCAGCCGCTCGCCCAAGCCCATTGGAAATTATAGCCTCCCAGCCAGCCGGTAACGTCGACCGCCTCGCCGATCACGTAGAGGCCGGGAAGCTTGACGCTTTCGAGCGTCTTTGACGATAGTTCGGCGGTGCTGATCCCGCCGGCCGTCACCTCCGCCTTCGCGAAACCTTCCGTTCCATTGGGGTGGAAGCGCCAGGCCGCGAGCGCCTGCTCCGCGGCCAGCAGGCGTGCGTCCGTGATGTTCGCCAGCTCGCTCTCCAATCCAAGACGGGACGCAAGCACCTCGGCAAGCCGCTCGGGAAGCGCGGCGCCAAGCAGCTTTTGCAGGGTGGTGCGTGGCTTGGCGCGTTTGGCGTCCTTCAGCCAACCCGGCGCGCGGTCCGGCAGGAAATCGACATCAATCGCTTGGCCGTGGCGCCAATAGGAGGAGATTTGAAGCATCGCTGGTCCTGACAGGCCGCGATGCGTGAACAGCGCTGCCTCACGGAACGCAGCCTTGCCGCCGCGAACCACCACTTCAGCGGAAACCCCGCTCAGGCTTTTGAAGAGAAGCTCGTCGCCGCCGAGCGTAAGCGGAACGAGCGCCGGACGCGGTTCGACCAGCTTGAGCCGAAAATGGCGCGCGAGCGCATAGGCGAAATCGGTCGCGCCGATCTTCGGAATGGAGGGACCCCCGGTGGCGATCACCAGCGCTGGGGCGCTGGCCGTGCGGTTGCCGAACGTCACCCGAAAGCGGGCGTCAGCATGCGTCACGTCGCTAATGCCATTCCCAAACGCGAAATCGACCGCGCCGGCGGCGCATTCGTCCCTCAGCATCGTGACGATCTGACGCGCCGAACCATCGCAAAAAAGCTGGCCCAGCGTCTTCTCGTGCCAGGCGATGCGGTGGCGCTCGACCAACGCTAGGAAATCGGCCGGCGTATAGCGCGCCAGCGCCGAGCGCGCGAAATGCGGGTTGGCGGAAAGGAAGCGATCGGGCGTAGTACCGAGATTCGTGAAATTGCAGCGGCCGCCGCCCGAAATCAGGACCTTCTTTCCCGGCTCGTCAGCATGATCGATCACCAATATGTGCCGGCCACGCTGTCCGGCGATGGCGGCGCAGTGCAGCCCGGCCGCGCCCGCGCCGAGCACGATCGCATCATAACTGTCCACGGGCACTCGTACTGTCAGTGCAGCTTGGCGATCGACAAGCCGTCCAGCTTCGCGCGCTCCTTGACCGATTCCTCGCTGCGAGTGAGCGCTTTGGCGATCGCCTTCAGCGCCATGCCCTTCTTCGCGAGCGTGTGCAGTTTCTGGATCTCGTCGGGGCGCCAGGGCTGGCGATGTCGTTCGAAGCGTTCGGCCATGCTTTCTCCTATCAGTTCAGCCCGCGGCCGTCATGCGCAGTGCGACCGCCTCGGCAACCTTGATCCCGTCGATCGCAGCCGAAAGAATGCCGCCGGCATAGCCCGCGCCTTCGCCCGCAGGATAAAGCCCGGCGACATTGATGCTCTGAAAATCCTTGCCGCGCCTGATCCGGACGGGCGAGGATGTGCGGGTCTCGACCCCGGTCATCACCGCTTCGGGATGGTCGTAACGTTCGATCTGACGCCCGAATGCCGGCAGCGCTTCCCGGAACGCCGCAATCACGAAGGGCGGCAGGCATTGGGCGAGGTCGGTTGGCCGCACGCCTGGCTTATAGGACGGCGTGACGGCTCCGAACGCAGTCGATGCGCGATCGGCGAGGAGGTCCCCCACCATCTGCCCCGGTGCCGAATAATCCTCTCCCCCTGCCATAAAGGCACGCGCTTCCAGATCGCGTTGCAGCGCAATCCCCGCGAGCGGATGGCCGGGATAGTCGCGTTCGGGGTCGATGCCGACCACCAGCCCGGAGTTGGCATTGAATTCCGCGCGCGAATATTGGCTCATGCCATTGGTGACGACGCGGCCAGGCTCGGAGGTTGCGGCGACGACGCGACCCCCCGGGCACATGCAAAAGCTGTAGACGGTGCGGCCATTGCTGCAATGATGCGAGAGCGTATAGGCGGCCGCGCCAAGATCAGGATGCCCGGCGCAGGTTCCGAACCGGGCCCGGTCGATCCAGGATTGCGGATGCTCGATCCTCACGCCGATCGAGAATGGTTTCGCCTCGATATGGACGCCGCGTTCGTAAAGCATGGCAAAAGTGTCGCGCGCGCTGTGGCCGACTGCGATCACGACATGATCGGCCTCGATCACCTCGCCGGTGCTGAGATGGAGGCCGCGCAGCTGATACGATCCGTCCGGCCTTGCCTCCAGCGCGACATCCTCGACGCGCGTGCCGAAGCGATATTCGCCGCCAAGGTCCTCGATCGTGCGCCGGATGCTTTCCACCATGGTGACCAGCCGGAAGGTGCCGATATGCGGGTGCGCCTCGGTCAGGATTTCCTCGGGCGCGCCTGCCTTCACGAATTCCGTGAGCACTTTGCGGCTCAGGTGCCGCGGATCCTTGATCTGGCTCCAGAGCTTGCCATCCGAAAAGGTGCCCGCGCCGCCTTCGCCGAACTGCACGTTGGATTCCGGCACGAGGGCGCGGCGGCGCCACAGGCCCCAGGTATCCTTGGTCCGTTCGCGCACCACCTTGCCGCGATCGAGGATGATCGGCCGAAAGCCCATCTGCGCGAGGATCAGCCCCGCAAACAGGCCGCACGGCCCGGCGCCGATCACGATGGGCCGCCGCGTTTCTCTGGGTGGGGCATGGGTGACGAACCGATAGTCGGTGTCAGGCGTCGGCCGCACATTGGGATCATTGGCAAAGCGCGCCAGAACGGCGGCCTCGCTCCGCAGGGCGATATCGAGCGTGTAGACCATCAAAATGGCCGATTTTTTCCGCGCGTCGTTGCCGCGCCGGGCAACCGTGAAAGCGATCAGGTCATCGCGATCGATACCAAGCCGGCGGCAGATCGCTGGGGCGATCGCGTCGGCGGCATGGCCAAGCGGCAATTTCAGTTCGGAAAGGCGGAGCATCTAAGCCCCATAGGCATCCAAGGCGGCAGGCGCTACCGACTCTCCTGCCGGCGCCGCGAAGGCGTCAGCTTCCGGGAACGGTGACGATCAGCGCACCTTCGGCGATCGCGAGCAAGAGAGCCGCAATCACCAGCGTAGCCCCCAAGGTGCTCATTCCAACCAATGTCAGCGTGCGGCCATGCGAACGGTTTTCCCGGACGTTGCGGGATGCGCAATTGAGCACGAACATCACAATCAAGCCGTAAAGCAACGCAAAAAAGTTCAGCATCGGCGACTCCGCGAATCGCGCGGAGAATATCATCGGCACCCGGCGGGTTGAAGCCTCAGGTTACGCCACCCGATATCCTGAGGTCATGCTGAACTTGTCTCAGCATCTACCCGGCTACCGGCGTTGCACGTGCCGGGGGGTGGACCCTGAAACAAATTCAGGGTGACGATTTTTGGGAGTGCGCAATCGCTGCTCTTGCCGATGCCGCACGACCTCTCCTCGTCTTCCAAAGCGCGGGCGATCTACGCCCAATTTTCATTATAGAACGCCCAAATGATCAGAAGCAGCGCCGAAAACACGGCGGCCGGAATGGCTATAAGCGGGATCCCAAGCTTGGCCGTCGCTATCGCCGCCGCTCCCAGCACGATCGCAATCAATACAGCCCACATTTCTCGCCTCGTTACGGGTGAGTGATGAACCCTCAGCAGAAACGCATATCGGGCTACGGGGTTTCACGAACATGATGACGGTTGAATGATGTCTGCCGTTCGGCTGCATTCGCGGACGTCCTCGCTCACAGCAGTGAGTTGAGCAGGCGCGCGATATTTTCGAGCAGTTTCCGCAAAGCCGGGCGCCGCCGCCAATCCTCGAGACCGAGCTGATCGCTGGCATCCAGATAGCCGCGCTGAATGGTTTCGACGGCGGCGACTGACGGCTGATCGTACAGGATCAGGCTCACTTCCTCGTTGAGCTGGAATGAGCGGAGATCGACATTGCTTGATCCCACGATTGCGAACTTGCCATCGATGCTCACATTCTTGGCGTGCAGCAAATAGTCGCGGAAGAGATTCACCCGTACGCCGGCATGCAGCAACTCGTCGTAAAAGGACGATTGCGACAGATTGACCAGCCTTTGATCGACGACGGCTGATACGACCAGATCGACCACCACCCCGCGCGCGGCTGCGGTGCACATCGCGCCGATCACCCGGTCATCCGGTATGAAATAGGGCGTCACGATCGTGACGCGGTGACGCGCCTGATGCAGTTGCCAGACCAGCAGCGTCTCGAAGCCCTCCAGCGGATAATTGGGCCCGCTCGGCAGCAGTTGCGCTTGCACCGGGCCAGTCGGCTCCGGAATTGGTCCTGGCTCTTCAGGAGAGTCACCGGTCTCGACGGTCCAGTCGCTTTCGATCATGGCGCTGATGCTGGCCACGATCGGGCCAGTGACGCGAACGACAAGTTCGCGGTTGACGACGCCCGGCCGAAAATCCTGGGAGACCATATTCTGCGATCCGGCATAGCCGATCCGCCCGTCGATCACGAACAGCTTGCGGTGATTGCGCATGTCGCGGCGGGTCCGGCGGCGGAGCAGGCGGAAAGGCAGGGCTTCGCGTACCTCGACGCCCGCGCCGTTCAACAGGCGCAACGTCTTCCGCCGCCATTGCCGCGAGCCGACCGGATCGAACATGACGCGGCAGGCGACGCCCCGCCCCACGGCGCGTTCCAGTGCGCCCGCCACGTCACGGCCGACGGCATCATCCGCGAAGATATACACCAGCAGGCTGACGCTGTGCCGCGCCGCATCGATGTCGGCGACGAGATCGTCGACGGCTTTCTGGTAATCGTCGATGAGGGTAATCCGGTTGCCGCCCACTGCCGGCATCAGGCCTGCCTTGTGCGCGAGTTCGGCGATCGCCGCTGCGTCACCAAGGTCGGGAGTCTGCGGCTTGAGCTGCTCCGCTACCTTGGCAAAATAGGGAAAGAGGCGTTGGAATCGCTGCTTGCGCCAGGCTGGGAAGTTCGGGCTGCCGATTGCCAAAAACAGCAGCAATCCTGCGACGGGAAGAAAGAAGATCAGCAGCAGCCATGATCGTGCCGCCGCCGGCGTGCGCCGCTGCGGAACCACCGCCAGCGCGCCCAGCCGGATGATCCACTCGGATGTGTAATAGGCGGTCTTGAAATCAGGCCAGCTGTGGATCATGCGGCCAGGATAGTTCAGTTCTTATGCAAAGTACGCAAGCCTGGTCAGCCATCTTCCGCCAGCGCGTACCGCCGACAATGTTCGAGATAGCTGATTCATCAAGTCCGGCCAGCGCGACTACGTTGTCCCAAAGCCATGACGGCGCATCGATCCGGGCCGAGCGATCCTGTTTCAAGACGGATCGCCACTCCCGACCGATTTAACGCCTCGAGTATCGCTGCCCTCTCGTCGGCGCGGGCCACCGCATCCCCGAATCGCTCATCTGCCGCTAAGTCGGATCGTAAAACTATCGCAACGCGCACGCGATCCGCTCCCCGCATCGGCGTCTAAACGGTGACGGTCTCGAAAGTGCGTATTTCGGGTTTGGGGAGATCCTTCTTATATTGGGCGAGCAGTTCCTTCTTTCGGGCAGCAAGCTGTTCGCCAAGCGCATCGAGATCGAGATCGCTGCGGCGCGCTTGTGCAAACAAGCCTTTGAGAAAAGCTTCCTCTTCGTGAACATGGTGCTTGATTTGCTCCGCGAGCACGGTGACCTTGGCATCATAAAAGCTGTCGCTCGGCTTGCCGCCGCCGATTTCCGCGATCAGCACCTTGGCGCCGTCATGCTCCACGAAGCTTTCTTCGAGCAGGTCATCCTCAACTTTGCCCTTGCAGGCGGGATAGAAGATTTCTTCCTCGATCTGCGTGTGGATGGTGAGCTCCAGGCAAATCTGCTCGGCGAGCTTGCGCTTGGCCGCGGCCCCGTTCGTGCTTTCATATTTTTCGAAGAGATCCTCAACTTCACGATGATCGGCCTTCAGCAGAGCGATTGCATCCTGCGCCATGACGACTACTCCTGCATTTCATGAGTTGACCGCGTAACGAGCATTGCGAGAGGTTCGTTCCGCAGTGGGTCATTTGGCGATCATTCGAAATCCGGCGGAGCGGAGTTGATCATCGTCGGGGTTATGGCGCCTTCGGTCGTACCAGTTGCAAAATTATGTGGACGCGTGTTCGATCACGCGCGAAGCAAGGGCAATGAGCAATCCGTTGGTCGTCGAGATTCCGCATCAACTCGGGCGCGAGGCGGCAAAAGATCGCCTCAACAAAGGCTTGGACAAGCTTGTCGGGTTTATCCCGGGCAGCGTAATCACGGACAATGTTTGGTCCGGTGACACGCTCAGCTTCAAAATTCATGCTCTTGGCCAGACTGCCAGCGCGAAACTGGACGTGTTCGAGGATCGCGTGCGCGCGCTCGTCGAACTGCCGCCGATGCTTTCATTGTTCGCTGGAAAGGCTCGCGAATTCTTGAGCCGCAATGGTCATAAGCTTCTGCGCTAACGCCGCTTCCCTGCACCCGCTCGCCTTGATCGAGCCGGATAAGCACTGCTCCGGAACAATCGTGATATCGAAGGGATCGATCGGGCGAGGCATGGGATAAGGCACCGACGCTTTCAGCCTCTTTGCCTTTTGACAGGGCGCAACCTACCTTATTTGCATATCTTGAACATGTTCAGTCACAGGAGTTCGCGTGGGCTACGTCGATACCCAACTCTTCATTGCCGGCGCTTGGCAGGATTCGGTCGACGGCCGTACGCTCGCGGTCCATAATCCTGCGACCGGAGAGGAAATTGGCCGTGTCGCGCACGCCGGCCGTGCGGATCTGGATCGCGCGCTGGAAGCCGCCCAGCGGGGGTTCGAGACGTGGCGCGACTTTACGCCCGCCGCCCGAAGCAGGATCATGCGGAAAGCCGCGGGCTTGATGCGCGAACGCGCGGCCGACATTGCGACGCTGCTCACGCAGGAGCAGGGCAAACCGATCGCGGAAGCTAAGGGAGAAGCGCTCGCCGCGGCCGACATCATCGAATGGTTCGCCGAAGAAGGCTTTCGCGTCTATGGCCGGCTCGTCCCGCATCGCGCCAATCTTGCAATCCGCCAGATGGTCGTGAAAGACCCGGTCGGCCCGGTAGCGGCGTTCACGCCCTGGAATTTCCCGATCAATCAGGTCGTGCGCAAGGTCGCGGCTGGCCTGGCGTGCGGCTGCTCGCTCATCGTCAAGGCCCCGGAAGAGACGCCGGCCAGCCCTGCCGCGTTGATCAAGGCGTTTCAGGACGCCGGGCTTCCGGAGGGAGTGTTGGGCCTCGTATTCGGTGACCCCGCTGAAATCTCGGAATATCTGATCGCGAGCCCGATTATCCGCAAGATCACCTTCACCGGCTCGACGCCCGTCGGCAAGCTGCTTGCCGGCCTTGCAGGCAAGCATATGAAGCGGGTCTCGATGGAACTGGGTGGCCATGCACCGGTCATTGTCTGCGACGACGCCGATGTGGCGCTTGCGGTCAAGGCGGCTGGCGTCGCCAAGTTTCGCAATGCGGGTCAGGTTTGTATTTCGCCGACGCGCTTCCTCGTCCACCGCAGCATCGAAGGCGAGTTCGCCGAGGCGCTGGCCGGGGTTGCAAGCGGCATCAAGGTCGGCGATGGCCTTGCGGAAGGCACGCAGATGGGGCCGCTCGCCAATCCGCGCCGGCTGGCGGCGATGGCGGAGTTTCAGCAGGATGCCGTCGCCAAGGGTGCCGAAGTGCTGATAGGCGGCAGCCGGATCGGCGAGGCCGGCAATTTCTGGGGACCGACCGTATTGAAGAATATTCCGCTCGACGCACGGCTGTTCAACGAGGAGCCGTTCGGTCCGATGGCCGGCATTCGTGCCTTTGACAAGCTTGAGGAAGCGATCGCGGAAGCGAACCGCCTGTCTTATGGCTTGGCCGGCTATGCCTTCACCCGTTCGCTGGCCAACGCCGATCTGCTGGCGCGCCGCGTCGAAGTCGGAATGCTTTGGGTGAACACGCCGGCGGCAGGAAGCGCGGAACTTCCTTTCGGCGGCATCAAGGATTCCGGGTATGGCACCGAAGGCGGACCCGAGGCTATGGAAAGCTATCTCAACACCCGCGCGGTCGTAATCGCGAACGCCTGATTCCCGCGAGCTGCGGGCGGGCGTTAGCTGCCCATCCGCTTCGATGCCATCGGTTGAAGGTGGACGGGCTTATCGGGCAAG
>CBFRWL010000100.1:0-8260 GCA_965727025.1 uncultured Sphingomonas sp. | reverse complement strand
GATAGCGGCCATGATATTTGCCGACGCCACCGTGGAAGCGGACATAGGCTGCCTTTCCGGTCGCCCAGCGGCGGACCTTCATCCCCGGCATGTCATGGGTGCAAAAGCCCACGCCATATGCATCGAGCAGCGCCAAGGCTTCCTCAGTCTGCCAGCTCTCGTCACGAAATTCGATGACGTGGACGAGATCCTTGGGAAGCAGCTGGAGAAATTGATCCAAGCGGTCGCGATTGAACGTCCAACGCGGCGGGAGCTGGTAAAGAATCGGGCCAAGGCGAGGCTTGAGATGGCGGGCATTGCCGAGGATCCGGTCTAGCGAATCCTGCGCGTCCTTGAGCTTGAGATTATGGGTGAGATAGCGGGAGGCCTTGACCGCGTAGCAGAAGCGGTCTGGCGCCTGATCGCGCCACTTCTCGAAGATGGCCGGGAGTGGCAAGCGGTAGAAGCTGTTGTTGATCTCGACCGTATCGAAGGTTTCCGCATAGAAGGCGAACCACTTCTGGGTCGGCATATTCTGCGGGTAGAAGCGGCCGCGCCAATCCTTGTAGATCCAGCCCGAGCAGCCGATGTGGATTTTCTTCATGACGTCGGAACGTGCCCGAGGGGGTGCGGTTTCAGCGGCTTGCCGACAGCGCCCAGCGCCGCTAAATGCCGCACCGGCTCTTTCTCCATCATCTCAAGGTGAACCATGAAGATCAGCGGCGTGGACATTCGTCCCGGCAACATCATCGAATATGAAGGCGGCATCTGGCGCGCCGTGAAAATTCAGCACACCCAGCCGGGCAAGGGCGGCGCCTATATGCAGGTCGAGATGAAGAACCTCATCGACGGCCGCAAGAACAACGTCCGCTTTCGTTCGGCCGAAACGGTCGAGCGCGTCCGGCTCGATACCAAGGATTTCCAGTTCCTGTTCGCCGAGGGCGACGATCTGACCTTCATGGACAAGGACAGCTATGAGCAGATCACGCTTCCCCGCGATCTGCTGGGCGATGCCGCCGCCTTCCTGCAGGACGGCATGGACGTCGTCATGGAGCTTTACGAGGAGCGGCCGATCTCGGTCCAGCTTCCGGACCAGATCGAAGCGACGATCGTCGAAGCCGACGCCGTGGTGAAAGGGCAGACCGCCTCATCCAGCTACAAGCCGGCGGTGCTCGATAATGGCGTCCGCGTGATGGTTCCTCCGCATATCAGCGCCGGCACGCGGATCGTGGTTGACGTGTATGAACAGGCTTATGTTCGCCGTGCTGATTAAATCAAAGCTTCAGCCGGTTCTGTTGAGCCTAGCCGCTGTCTCCGCATCAGGTTCGATAGCTGCGCCTGCCAAGCGTACGCCAACCACTCCGGCCCAGGCTGGTCAACCCACACTCGCCCAGGTCGAGGCAGCCAAGAAAACTCTGGGCATGATGATGAGCGCGCTCAACTCGAAGGAGGTCCCCAACGAGTTCAAAGGGGGCCTGTTCGGGTGCCTTTATCAAGTTCCGCTCGGCAAGATTTCGGACAGCGTGACCAAGACGCTTGCGGCGAACAAGCAGATCAATGGCAACGACCCTAATCAATATATCATGGTCGTCGGCAAAGTCTGCGGAGCGCCGCTACCTGACGCTCCCGCGAGTGGTTCGCCGCCTGCGGGCAATTCGGCCAAGCCGGGATCCAATTCATCGACGGGTGGCCGCTGATCGATGGTTGCACATTCCGGTCTCATCACGGTGATGGAGCGCGCCGCTCGCAAGGCGGCGCCACGGCTTCGGCGTGACTTCAACGAGGTCCAACAGCTCCAGGTGAGCCGCAAGGGGCCTGCCGATTTCGTCTCGATGGCCGACAAGCGCGCCGAGCAAACCCTTTATGAGGAGCTTCACAAGGCCAGGCCCGACTGGGGTTTCCTGATGGAGGAGGAGGGAGAGATCGCGGGGGATCCCGCCAAGCCGCGCTGGATCATCGATCCGCTCGACGGGACGTCCAATTTTCTCCACGGCATTCCCCATTTCGCCATTGCCATCGCGGTGGAAGATCCGCGCGGGGCAAGCGGCAAGCCCGAAATCACCCACGGCCTCATCTATCAGCCGCTGACCGACGAGAGCTTCTGGGCCGAGAAAGGCAGGGGAGCGTGGCTGCATGATCGCCGTTTGCGCGTGTCGGCGCGACGGGACCTTGCCGATGCGCTTGTCGCAACGGGGGTTCCATTTCTGGGCCATGGCGACTTTGCGGAGTGGACGTCGATCTTCCAATCGATCGGCCCGAATGTGGCCGGCATTCGCCGCTTTGGCTCGGCCGCCCTTGATCTGGCGTGGGTCGCGGCGGGGCGTTTCGATGCCTTCTGGGAAAGCGGCCTCAAGCCCTGGGATGTGGCTGCGGGATTGTTGCTCGTGCGCGAGGCCGGTGGATTCGTAACGGATTTTCGTGGCGGCGACAGCCCCATCGAGCGCGCCCAAGTGCTGGCCGGCAATGACGTGCTCCATTCCAGGCTGCACAAGCTTTTGGCGACCGCGCTGAAAGGCTAAGCCCTATTGCGGCGGCACGCTCATGGTTGCTTGCCGCCGGAGGCGCTCGCGATAGAGGGTGTAAAGCCCTGCGCCAGCGATAAGCAATCCTCCGATCACAGTGGTGATAGCCGGCACGTCGGACCAGATCAGCCAGCCCAGCAGCGAAGCCCAGAAGAGCTGCGTATAATCGAATGGCGCCGTCAGCGAGACTGGCGCCAGCCGCAGTGAGGTGGTGGTGCAGATCTGGATAAACGCGCCGGCGCAGCCCACGCCTACCAACAACAACCAGGTAGAAAGTCCATGGGGATGGAAAAAGAAGGGATAAAGGCTCCCCATCACGACCGTCCCGCTCACCGTGAACCAGAAGACTGTGGCCGCCTCGTTTTCGCTTTGCCCGAGCTGCCGCAAGGTGAGCGTCACGCCTGCCATGAGCAGCGCTGCAAGCCCCGCGATACAAATGCCCCACAAGGATGTGGTGGAATGGCTAGAGCCAGGCAGCATGACGATCGCCACTCCGAGAAAACCCGCCGCGATCGCCGCCCAGCGGTGAACGCCTACTTTGTCACCGAGCAGCAAGGCCGAAAGGCAGGTTGCCATCAGTGGCGCGATGAAAAAGATTGTGATCGCGTCCGCCAGCGATAGCAGGCTGAGCGCATAGAACATGGTGCTCATCGATGTGAGCCCGACCACGGCGCGACTTAGATGTGCTCTTGGCCGATTTGGCCGAAGCGCACCCAGGCCGGGCCCCAACAGCACCCAGATCACAACGACAGGGAGCGCCATTGCGCTCCGAAAGAACAGGATTTCCATCGGGCTTGCACCCGCCTTGCCCGCTGCCTTGGCGAACGCGCTCATCCCGGCCATGGCCAGGGCCGCTACGCAGCGCGCCGATATGGCCGCCGCGGCATGATCATGTCCGGCTCGATTGGTTGAGCGAAGCAACATGACGCGGGCCATAAGGCGCGCATCGCCGTTTGGCGAGCGTCCAATCCTCCTTCCAAGCGAGGCAGCGATACGATAGAGGCCGCGACGATGCATGCATTTGCAAATCCCGCGCGCTTTCTTAGGCTTGCCCGCGCGCTGACGCCTTGGCTCGGCTGGGGAGGGGGCTTGTTGAGCGTCCTTGGTCTGGCAAGCGGCCTGCTGCTTTCCTCGCCGGATTATCTGCAGGGGGAAAGCGTGCGCATCATGTATCCTCACGTTGCAGCAGCCTGGCTCGGTATGGCGGGATGGAGCGGCATTGCCGCGGCGAGCTTGATGCAGCTGGTGTGGCGGCATCCGCTCGCGTCGGTCGCAGCCCGTGCGATCGCAGTGCCGGGAGCCGTCTTCACTGCAATCTGTCTTGCCACGGGATCGCTCTGGGGAAGGCCGACCTGGGGCACTTATTGGCAGTGGGACGGCCGGCTCACATCGATGCTGATCCTGCTGTTTCTCTACATCGGTTATGGCGTGCTTGCGGCGGCGGTCGCGGATCGGCCCGCCGGCGCGCGCATCGCCGCCATCTATGGGCTCGCGGGCGCCGTGAACCTGCCGATCATCCATTATTCGGTCATGTGGTGGAATACGCTGCATCAGGGGCAATCGATCGGTCTGACCGGGACGACGATCGATTCTTCGATCCTGTGGCCCTTGCCGATCGCCATGCTGGGGTTCAGCTTGCTGTTCGCCGCGATCGTGCTGATGCGCATGCGCGCGCTGCTGGCCGAAGTGCGGACTGAGGCGCGCTTGCGCCGCATGGCGGTCGTGTGAACCACTGGCCCTTCATTATCGCAGCCTACGCAATTGCTATCCTCGGGACCGCTGGCGTAACGCTGTGGAGCTTTCTTGCCATGCGGCGCGCGGAAGCACGGACAGAGGCACTGCGGGACAGACGGTGAAAGCCAAACATCAAAGGCTCGTGCTGGTATTGCTGGCAGTGGCGGCCATGATCGGCGCTGCGCTGCTCGCCATGTCTGCGCTCAAGGATCAGGCGGCCTATTTTTACACCCCAAGCGACGCCGCGCGCGATCGGGTCGAGCCTGGAAAAGCGGTGCGGCTGGGCGGGATGGTCGCCAATAAATCGATCGTTCACGATCCCGACGGGGTGACGACCCGCTTTATCGTCACTGATGGGCAAACCACTGTGCCCGTTCGCTTTACCGGCATCACGCCCGATCTGTTCAAAGAGAATAGCGGCGTTGTCGCCGAAGGTTCGTTCGCGCCGGACGGCTCTTTCGTCGCGACCAATATTCTCGCCAAACATGATGAACGCTACATGCCGCCTCAGGTAGCGGGCAGCATGCACAAGAGCGAAAGCCTCGAAAAATGATTGCCGAAGCTGGACTTGCCGCTCTGTGGCTGGCTGCCGCCTTGGCTGGCCTGCAGCTCCTGCTCGGATGGACAGGGCTTCGCCACCAGCGCGATGACATGCTTGCCGCGGTGCGTCCTGTGGCGGTTATTCAGGCGGTGCTGACGCTGCTTGCCTTCGCGCTGCTCATCTGGCTGTTCCTGCGCGTGGACCTTTCGGTTGCGCTGGTGGCGGCCAACGATCATTCGGAAAAGCCCTGGCTTTATAAATTCGCCGGCACCTGGGGCAATCACGAGGGATCGATGCTCATGTGGGTAACGATCCTGGCGGTTGCCGGGGCTGCAGTGGCGTTGCTCGAACGGCGGCTCGACGATCGCACGCTGACCGCGACGCTGTCGGCGCAGGCCGCCATCGGCCTTGGCTTCTACGCGTTTCTGCTGTTCGCTTCGAACCCCTTTGCCCGGCTCGATCCGGCTCCGCCAGAGGGGCAGGGGCTGAATCCGCTGCTGCAGGATCCAGGGCTCGCTTTCCATCCCCCGACGCTTTACCTCGGCTATGTCGGGCTGTCGGTGGCTTTCTCCTTCGCGGTGGGCGCGCTGGTTACGCGCAATGTCGGTCCGTCCTTCGCGCGCGCGATGCGCCCATGGGTGCTTGGCGCCTGGATCTTGCTGACGCTGGGGATCACCGCCGGAAGCTACTGGGCTTATTATGAACTCGGATGGGGCGGCTGGTGGTTCTGGGATCCGGTCGAGAATGCCTCGCTGATGCCGTGGCTTGCCGCCACGGCACTGCTGCATAGCGTGACGGTACTCGCGACGCGCGACGGGCTGCGCGCATGGACGGTGATGCTCGCGGTGGTGGCGTTCTCGATGTCGATGGTCGGCACGTTCCTGGTGCGCTCCGGCATCTTGACGAGCGTCCATGCTTTCGCGGTCGATCCGCGCCGCGGCACCTTCATCCTCGCCTTACTGGCCATTTACATCGGCGGGGCGCTTGCTCTGTTCGCGGCCCGCGTGGGCACGGTGCGGGAGGGATCGCGCTTTGATCCGGTCAGCCGCGAGGGTGCGCTGGTGATCAACAATCTGTTGCTGACGGCCGTGCTCGGCATTGTCCTGGTCGGCACATTATATCCGCTCGTCGTCGAAAGCATGACCGGCGAGAAACTTTCAGTCGGCCCTCCCTATTTCAACGCCGCCGCCGGACCGCTTGCGCTGGTGCTGATGGCGGTGATGGCGGTTGGCCCGTTGCTGCGTTGGCGACGCGACGAGCTTCGTAACCTCGGGCGTAGGCTCGCCATTCCGATCGCGATCGCGATTGCCAGCCTTGCCGGCGTCCTGCTCCTCGCACCTGGCATCCGGATCTTGCCCTTTTTGGGGTTGGTGCTTGCCTTGGGGGTCGGAGCGGCAAGCCTCGCTCCGCTGTGGAAACGCAATCTGCGGCGCACGCCCTTGTTCATCTGGGGCATGGTCATCGCGCATCTCGGCATCGCCGTGAGCCTTGCGGGCATGGCATCCGAAAGCGCCTTCACAAAGGAAAGGCTGGTGGCTTCCCGTCTTGGGGAAGCGCAGCAGGTTGGCCCTTACAATATTAAGCTGGATTCGGTCATGCCGATTGCAGGGCCGAACTGGACGGCGATCGAGGGCACCGTAATGGCGGTGCGCGGCGGTCACAGCTTCGCGCTCAAGCCGCAGGCGCGCGCTTTCTGGGCGCCGCCGACCGAAACGAATGAATCCGCAATCCAGACCGTCTGGGACGGGCAGCTCTATGTTGTGCTTGGCCGCGCTGACGAGCAGGGCCGCTGGCAGCTGCGGCTGTGGTGGAAGCCGTTCGTGACGCTGATTTGGGCAGGCGGCGCGATGGTGGCGATTGGCGGCGCGCTCGCGCTACTCGGCAGGCTTGCCCGCGAACGCCGCACGGCGATGCGCGAGGCGTGGGCATGAAGCGTTCATTGCTCTGGGCGCCACTGGCTGTCTTCATCCTGTTTTTGATCATCTTCATGACAGGGCTGCTCTCGCCTGAAGGCCAGATCATTCGTTCGCACATGATCGGTAAGCCCTTGCCGAACTTCGCGCTTCCTGCAGGCCTGCCGAACAGCGCCGGATTACGGACGCGGGACTTCCAACAGGGAAAGCCGAAACTGCTCAACATGTTTGCAAGCTGGTGCGTACCGTGCGCGGCAGAGGCGCCACAGCTTATGCAGCTTGCGCAATCCGGCGTGACGATCGATGCTGTCGCAATCCGGGATCGGCCCGAGGATATTGCAAATTTCCTCGCGCGTTATGGCAATCCATATCGCAAGATCGGCAGCGACCGGACGAGCAGCGTCCAACTGGCGCTCGGCTCGTCGGGCGTGCCGGAAACCTTCGTGATCGATGGCAACGGGATCATCCGTTACCAGCATATCGGCGACATCCGGCCCGAAAACATACCGGAAATCTTTGCCGAACTGGCGAAAGCCCAGTGAGCAGAGGGTACGCGCATGTCCTGCGAAAGCAGCAATCCCACAGCGTCCAGCGCACGTCCTTTCGACGCGGCAAGTGGGGCATCGCCGCGACGTTGGCATTGATGATCCTGTGGGTACCTGCGCTGGTTCGAGCCGATTCAGATCTGCCGCCTGCTCCCTTGGCAAACAGCCAGCTGCCTGACCCAAAGCAGGAAGCGAAAGCCGAAGCGCTGATGGAGACGATCCGTTGCCTCGTTTGCCAGGGGCAATCGATCGCCGATTCCGATGCCGAGCTGGCCGGGGACATGCGCGCGATGGTCCGCACGCGCATCGCCGCAGGCGAAAGCCCGGACCATATCCGGAGCTGGCTCGTGGCGCGTTACGGCAGGTGGGTCAGCTACAAGCCGCCGGTTGACGCCATGACGGCGCCCCTGTGGATCGCGCCATTGTTGTTGCTTGTCGTGGGCGCTTGGCTCGCGCGCGGCCTTTTCAAGCGGCGGCGCAACTGATGGGTTTGCTCTTCACGTTCGGATTCGCCTTGCTCGCGCTTGTCGCCTTGTGGCGCATTGCGGGGCTGCGTGGCCCCGCTTTGCAACTGGCTGGCGCGGCGATCCTGGCGGGCGTCGCGGGATATCTATGGCAGGGTACGCCCAATCTCGCCGGATCGCCTAAAGCCAGCTCGGCCGAAAGGAAGCAGTCAGACAGCAGCTTTGCGCTTGAACGCACGGCGTTTTTCGAACGCTTTTCATCGGACGCACAAATCCTCGATGCCGCGGATGCAATGCACCGGGCGGGCTCGGACGCCTATGGCATAGCGCTGATCCGTGGCGCACTTACGAAGCATCCGCGCAGCGCCGAACTTTGGGTGGGCATGGGCAATGCGCTCACGCTCTACGCGCAAGGCATGATCACACCGGCCGCTGATCTGGCTTTTCGCCGCGCGATCGAGCTCGCGCCCAACCATCCGGGGCCGCCCTATTTCATGGGGATGGCCTATGCCATGTCCGGACAGTTCGAACAGGCCGACAAGATCTGGAGCGATCTGTTGGC
>CBFRWL010000099.1:0-8274 GCA_965727025.1 uncultured Sphingomonas sp. | reverse complement strand
GCGCCCGGCGCCGGCGCCTTGCCCGCGCCGCCCGCGAACTTTTCCCGGATCGCGATGCATCCCGACACCCGTTTCCTCACGCCCGAGGAACGGCAGGTCGTCAACCTGCTGATTCGGGCCGCCGATGCGATGACCGCGATCTTCGAGAAGCAGGCCGGCGGCAGCGACGGGAAATCGGATGGGCTCTATCCCGCCGGGGTCACCAAGACGGAGCTGGACCGCTATCTCGCCCGCCATCCCGACCAGCGCGCCAGCCTGCTCAGCCCCTATACGGTGGTGCGCCGGCGCGGCGCGGACTTCGTCGCGGTGCCCTACAATGTCGAATATCGCCCCGAACTCGAAAAGGCGGCGGCGCTGCTCGAACAGGCGGCGGCGGCCACCAGCAACCGCAGCCTCGCGAACTTTCTCAAGCTGCGCGCGCGATCCTTCCGCTCGAACGATTATTACCCGTCCGAACTGGCGTGGCTCGACATCACGGGCACGCCGATCGACATCGCGATCGGGCCTTACGAAACTTACGACGATACACTCTACGGCCAGAAGACCGCGTTCGAAGCCTATGTGATGCTCAAGAACCCGGCCGAAAGCGCGGACCTCGCCAAATATAAGGATCTTCTGCGCGATATGGAGGCGAACCTCCCCGTCGAGGATCGCTACAAGAATTTCAAGCGCGCCACCTCCGCGCCGATCTTCGTGGCGGAGCAGGTGCGCGGCGGCGGCGAGAATATCGTCGGGCCGCAGACCATCGCCATCAACCTGCCCAATGACGAGCGCGTCCGCGAGGCGAAGGGCGCGAAGAAGATCATCCTTTCGAACGTGCTCGGCGCCAAATATGAGGGCATCTTGAAGGAGGTCGCGCCGCGCGTGCTGGTCGCCGATCAGGCGGCGCTCGTCAGCCGCAAGGATATGACGCTGCACACGCTGTTCCATGAGCTCAGCCACAGCCTCGGCCCCGGATCGATCACCGTCGACGGCCGCGCCACCACTGTCTCCGCCGAGATGGGCGACATCGGCGATACCGCCGAGGAGGCCAAGGCCGACATCATGGGCGCCTATAATGTGCTCTACATGATCCAGCGCGGCCTGATCCCCGAAGCGGAGCGCAAGCCCTTCCTGACGACCGTCGCGGCGGAGATCTTCCGCGCGGCGCGCTGGGGCGACAAGGAAGCGCATGGCCGCGGCGCGGCGCTTCAATACGGCTATCTCAAAGCCAAGGGCGCGTTCATCTTCGATGCAGCAGCGGGGCGCTATCGGATCGATTACGATGCGATGCAGGCAGGGCTGCGCGACATGGTGGGCGACATCATCCGGCTTCAGGGCAATGGCGATTACAAGGGCATGGTGGCCTTTTTCGATCGCTATGCGCATCTCGACGACAATGCCCGCACGGTGATCGCGACGCTGAAGGACATCCCCGTCGATATCGCGCCGACCTATCCCGACACAATATGAGCGCGGAGCAGACCCCCGGCGAACAGAGGACCGAGGCGCGCGCCGAGGAGGCTGCTGCGATTCGCCGGCGCTGGCTTTCGCTGGGCGAAACGCTGGCGGTGCTGGCGGTGATGATATCGGCGCTGACCCTGTGGCTGAACTGGGCCGAACGATCCGACACCAGGCAGGAGAAGGCGGCCGAGACGAGCCACGCCGCGCGCCAGGCCGCCACGCTGACGCTCACCAGCACGATATCGGGCAAGGGCAGCCGGCTCGAGCTGCACCCCGCCTCGGCCGCGCAGCAGGTGCTCGGCCAGACGATCCGCTTTCCCGCCGCGCTGGGGGTCGATCCGGTCGAGACCAGCGGCGAGCCCAGGATCGAGGCGCAGTGGTTCGAGGCTGCGCTGAAGAAAGCGCGCAACAAAGCCGGCCTGCCGGACGACAGCCGCGGCGACGAGCGCCTGCCGCTGATCATCGCGACGCGCTTCATGGCCGACGGGCAGGCGCGCGAGGACATGGCGCTCTACGATCTCGGCTATACGATCAGGGGCCGGCTGCTTTCGGGCCATGTGCTCGCGCTGCGCGGGCTATCGCTGGTGAGGCATGTCGAGCCGGGCAAGGCGAATGCGGCGCTTGCCGTGCGGACGGCGCATCTGCTGCACTCCGCAGCGAAGTGAAGTAATCCCGATTGGAATCGATCGCCGCTTTCTGTTAGCGCATTATCGTGCCTCAGCAGACCACAGCCGCAAACGCCGCGCGCGAAATTCTGACGCGTCTTCATGACGTAATGGCTTCGCGCACGCCCGCGCAGGCCAAGCTCAATCGCGTCGTCCAGATCATCGGTGAGGCGCTCAACAGCGAGGTCTGCTCGATCTATCTGCTGCGCGACGGCGCGCTCGAGCTGTTCGCCACGCGTGGGCTGAAGCAGGAAGCCGTCCACGTCACCCAGTTGGCGCTCGGCGAAGGCCTGGTCGGCACGATCGCCGAGGAAGTCGAAACGCTGAACCTCGACGAGGCCACCAGCCACCCCAATTTCGCCTACAAGCCGGAGACCGGCGAAGAGCTTTATCACAGCTTCGCCGGCGTCCCGATCGTGCGGCGTGAGCGGGCGGTGGGCGTGCTGGCGGTGCAGCATGCCGATCCGCGCCGCTATGACGAGGTCGAGATCGAGGCGCTGCAGACGGTCGCAATGGTGCTGGCGGAACTGATCGCCGGGGCGGGCCTGATCGACGATCTTGCCGTCTCTGGCGCCAGCGCGCGCGATATCGGGCCAATCCGGCTCCAGGGCCTCAAGCTCGTCGAAGGCATGGGCCGCGGCTTCGCCGTGTTCCACCAGCCGCGCGTGCATATCGAGCATACCGTGGCCGAGGATATCGAGGCCGAGCGCCACCGCGTCTATTCCGCCTTCGGCAAGATGCGCGAGCAGATCGATCGCATGATGCGCGAAGCCGAATTCGGCGTCGCCGGCGAGCATCAGGACGTGCTCGAGACCTACAAGATGTTCGCCTATGACGAGGGCTGGGCCCGGCGCATCAACGAGGCGATCGATTCGGGCCTTACCGCCGAAGCCGCGATCGAGCGCGTTCAGCAGCGCACGCGGATGCGCATGCGCGAGATCGACGATCCGCTGCTGGCCGATCGCATGCACGATCTGGAGGATCTGTCGAATCGCTTGCTGCGGATCGTCTCCGGCCAGCTTGGGACCGCCGCCCAGCTCGGCCTGCGGCAGGATTCGATCCTTGTCGCGCGCAATCTCGGCCCCGCCGAACTGCTCGAATATGACAAGCGCCGGCTGAAGGGCGTGGTGCTCGAGGAAGGATCGCTCACCGCGCATGTCACGATCGTGGCGCGCGCGATGGGCATTCCCGTGCTCGGCCGCGTCAAGGACGTGCGCCGGACGGTGAGCGAAGGCGATCTGCTGCTGCTCGACGTCAACCAGGGCTTTGCGCTCGCCCGCCCGGCGGCGACGATGGAGGAAGCGTTTCAGACCAGGCTGGCGCTCGGCCAGAAACGGCGCGCCGAGTTCGCGGCGATGCGCGAGCTGCCGCCGATCACGAGCGACGGCACCCGCATCGGGCTGATGGTGAATGCCGGCCTGCGCGACGATGTCGCCGCGCTCGACGTCACCGGTGCCGACGGCATCGGCCTGTTCCGCACCGAATTCCAGTTCCTGGTGTCGGCGACGCTGCCGCAGCGCGAGCGCCAGCAGCGGCTCTACCGCGACGTGCTTGAGGCGGCCGGTGACAAGCCGGTCGTCTTCCGGACGGTCGATATCGGCGGCGACAAGGCGCTGCCCTATATGGTCAGCGATGTGCAGGAGGAGCGGGAGGAAAATCCGGCGATGGGCTGGCGCGCGCTCCGGCTCGCGCTCGAACGCGATGCGCTGATGAAGGCGCAGGCGCGCGCGCTGATCGAAGCGGCGGCAGGCCGCACGCTGCACGTAATGTTTCCGATGGTTTCGGAGCCATGGGAGTTCGATCAGGCCCGCGAGCTCTTCGTTGCCCAGCACGCATGGATCGCATCGCGCAATCGCATGCTGCCCACCGCGATCAAATATGGCACGATGCTTGAGGTTCCGGCGCTGGCGGAGGTGCTGGACCTGCTGCTGCCCAAGCTCGATTTCCTTTCGATCGGCACCAATGATCTCACCCAGTTCCTGTTCGCCGCCGATCGCGCCAACCCCAAGCTGGCGGAACGGTTCGACTGGCTTTCTCCTGCGATCCTCCGCTTTCTGCGCCGCGTCGTGAGCCAGTGCACGGAAGCATCCGTGCCCGTGGGCGTGTGCGGCGAAATGGGCGGGCGCACGCTCGAAGCCATGGCCTTGGTCGGGCTCGGCCTCGAGCGGCTGTCGATCACGCCCGCCGCGGTGGGCCCGGTCAAGGCCATGATCCGCTCGCTCGACGCGGCCAAACTCCGGTCTCAGATGGCGGCATGGCTCGCTAGCCCGCCTGAAAATATGCGCGGCGCGCTTCAGGAATGGGCCGATGCGAACGGAGTTGCCATCAGCTAATCGCAACCGAGCCTACCGCCGACGAAAACTGTCTGCGCCCATTTGACTTTTCACACATATTATTGCGACATGGTTCAAGGGCGAGCAATCTTTCCGCCACTATCGGCAGGCGGCAGGACTTCGTAGACCAGCCTGGTTGGGGATCGCGCATGACGGAAGCGCAGGCGACGCATGGGAGGCATGCCAAGCGTGTCGGCGAACGCATCGCCGAAGCACGCAAGGCGTTGAAGCTTGAGCTTGAAGACGTCGCCGAACGCTCGCGCATCCCGTTGCGGCACCTGCAGGCGATCGAGGATTCCAATTTCGAGGCACTACCGGCCAGCACCTACAGCATCGGCTTCGCCAAGACCTTCGCGCGCATGGTCGGCCTCGACGGTGAGGAAATCGCGGCCGATTTTCGCGCCGAGCGCGGCGAGACGCTCGCCCGCCGCACCGAATATACGCCGTTCGAGCCCGCCGATCCCTCGCGCGTGCCGCCAAGCCTGCTCGCGATGGTCGCGCTCGGCACCGCCGTCATCCTGCTCGTCGCCTATCTGATCTGGCGCGGGGGCTGGCGCGACGAGGAGCGGCAGCAGCTTGCGGCGGGCACTCAATCGGTAGCGGAAGCGCCGGCTGCCACGGCTCGGCCCGCACCAAAGGCCACGGCTGCCGCTGCGGCAGCACCGGCGCCGTCGGCCGCTGACAAGGTCGTGCTCACCGCCGTCGAGGAGGTCTGGATCAAGGTGACCGACAAGGGCAACCCGGCGGGCTCGACCCTGTTCATGGGCCAGCTTGCCCCGGGCCAGAGCTATCAGGTTCCCGTCGACGCCAAGGATCCGCGGCTGCTGACCGGCCGCCCGCAAATGCTGCGCGTGGCGGTCGGCGCGCGCGAGATCCCGCCGCTCGGCAAGGGCGATCGCACGATCAGCAATGTGAGCCTCAAGGGCCCGGCGCTGATCGAGCGCAGCGCCGCCGGTGCCGCAGCGACTACCGGCACTGCCAACGCAGCATCGCCCGCGCCGTCTTCCGCCGCCGAGCCCTCCCCCGCTCTGCCGGCCAATGCGGATCAGGCCAACGGCAATGTAGCAAGCCCTGCCACTCCCTGATATCCATCCCCCATCGCGCCCGACGCCCCCGTGCGCTCACCCAGGAGATTCATCGATGCGATTGCCGCTGATGGCTGCCTTGCTGCTGCTATCCACTGCCCCTGCCGCCTTTGCCCCCGCCCAGGCCCAGGCCGATCTCGGCGGGCGTGTCGACAAGCTCGAGAAGGAAATGAAGGCGGTGCAGCGCAAGGTGTTCCCAGGGGGAGACAACCGCTTTTTCGAACCCGAAATAACACCTGCCGCCCCCCAGGCAGCGCCCGAAGGCACCCCCGCGACCACGCCGCTTGCGGACGTGACCGCGCGCGTCAACGCGCTCGAAACCGAGATGCAGCAGCTCACCAGCCAGGTCGAGCAGAACGGCTTCAAGCTCCGCCAGCTCGAAGATGCCATGAACAAGATGAAGGGCGATACCGACGCCCGCCTGCTCCAGCTCGAAGGCGGCACCGCCGCGATCAAGCCCGGCGCGCCGTCAACCGCAGCCGCTGCATCCTCGGTCGCGACGCCGCCGCCGATCGTCACAACGCCCAATCCCAATCCGCCGGCGATCACGCCCCCGCCCGCACCGGCCGCGACGGCCGCCGCCGCCCCTGCCGGCGCAGCTTCGGACGATCAGGCCGAAGCAATCTATCTCGCCGGTTACAAGCTCTGGGCCGACAAGAAATATCCGGAGGCGGAAGCGGCGCTGAAGGATTTCGTCGCCAAATATCCGAAGCATCGCCGCGCGAGCTATGCGCAGAACCTGCTCGGCCGCGCCTATCTCGACGAAGGCAAGCCCGCGCTCGCCGCCGAAGCCTTCTACGCCAATTATCAGAAGATGCCGCGCGGCGAGCGCGCGCCCGACAGCCTCTATTATCTCGGCCAGGCGCTGCTCCAGCTCAAGAAGCCCAAGGATGCTTGCCGCGTCTATGGCGAGCTGCAGGATGTCTATGGCGCGACCATGGCGGCCTCGCTGCAGGATAAGGTCACCAAGGCGCGTGCCGACGCCAAATGCGCTTCCTGACCGGGACGTTCAGCGCTTCGCGCATGATCTCGCGGCGCTGACGGGGCCGCTGCCGCCGGGCCGCCGGCTCGGCCTTGCGGTCTCGGGCGGGCCGGACAGCCTTGCGCTGCTGCTGCTGGCGCACGCCGCCTTGCCGGGCCGGATTGCGGTGGCGACGGTGGACCATGGGCTGCGCCCAGGAGCCGCCGCCGAGGCGCGCATGGTCTCGGGCATTTGCCGTCAGCTTGGCACCCCGCACGCCGTGCTCACGTCGGAAACCCCGCTCGCGCCGGGTGGCAATGTGCAGGAGCGCGCGCGCCTGCTGCGCTATCGCCTGCTGAAGGATTGGGCCAGAGCTTCGGGGATCGCGCTGATCGCGAGCGCCCATCACCGCGACGACGTCGCCGAAGGCTTTCTGATGCGCGCCGTGCGCGGCTCCGGCCTCTCCGGCCTGGCGCGGATGAAGGCGATCGCGCGCCTGCCCTCATCCAACCCCGATTCGGACGACCACGGTCCGCGACTGGTGCGTCCCGTGCTGGATTGGTCGCGGGCGGAGCTGGCTTCGATCATCGACCATGCTGGCCTTGAGGCCGCGCTCGATCCCTCCAATGCCGACCCTAGATATGATCGCGCCCGCCTCCGCGCGCTGCTGGCCCGCGAGCCCGCCCTAGACGCCGCGATGCTGGCACGCGCTGCAACCTATCTCGCCGATGCCGATGCCGCGGTCGAATGGATGGTAGAGCAGGCCTGGCGCAGCCGCGCGGACCTGGGCCACCCCGGCGAAATCCGTATAGACGCGGGCGATCTGCCGGTGGAGATTCGACGGCGCCTGGCGGCGCGGGCGCTGCTGGCATTTGCGGCCACATGGGATGGCGAAGGGCTGGACCGGATGGTCGCCAGGCTGGCGGCCGGCGGCACCGCCACGCTGGCGGGGGTGCGCGCGTCCGGCGGGCCGGTGTGGCGCTTCGGCATCGCTCCGCCACGGCGGCAACACCGTTAAGCAGACGTCCATTGTTATTGGCGTAGGATAACTTATCTTAAGCGGCGAAAGGCTGGGATCACCGAATGAATCAGGACAAGGAACCGCAGGGCAATCCGTGGATGCGGAGCGTGGCCATCTGGGCCGCGATCATGATCGGCCTGTTCCTGTTCGTTTCGATGTTCGCCGGCAACAGCCGCCGCGACGCGGGCAGCGCGATCGCCTATTCGGAATTCCTTGGCCATGTCAACGAAGGCACGGTGCGCGAGGCGGATATCGGCGAAGGCATTGTCAGCGGCAAATATACCAACGGCCAGCCGTTCAAGACCTTCGCCCCCAACGACCCCACGCTGATCCAGCGCCTGTCCGACAACAACGTCACCTTCCGCGCCGTGCCGGACGAGCAGGCCAGCGTCTGGATGATCCTGCTTTATCAATCGCTGCCATTCCTGCTGATGATCGGCATCGCCTTCTTCGTGTTCCGGCAGATGCAGAAGAATTCGGGCTCCGGCGCGATGGGCTTCGGCAAGAGCCGCGCACGCCTGCTGACCGAGAAGCAAGGCCGCGTCACCTTCGATGACGTCGCCGGCATCGACGAGGCGCGCGAGGAGCTTCAGGAAATCGTCGATTTCCTCAAGGACCCGAGCAAGTTCGCCCGGCTCGGCGGCAAGATCCCGAAAGGCGCGCTGCTGGTCGGCTCGCCCGGCACCGGCAAGACGCTGCTCGCGCGCGCGATTGCGGGTGAGGCGAACGTGCCCTTCTTCACCATTTCGGGTTCGGACTTCGTCGA
>CBFRWL010000098.1:0-8318 GCA_965727025.1 uncultured Sphingomonas sp. | reverse complement strand
GACGAACATGACCTGTTCGGCGTCCCGGCTGCTGAACGCATTCCAGCCCGATAATTACAGCTCTGCAATAGGCTCGTATTATTGCGAGTGAGAACTATTATCACAGAGATGATCATCCGTTAGCAGACGGTCTTGTGCACAGCGCGGCAGGCGGGGCTGATCACGATAGCGCTGGCCATGCGCGGCATTGATCTGCCGTCGCGTCCAAGGTTTCTGTCCTTCGGGCTTGGTTTCGGGTTGAGCAAAGCCAACGCGCATTTCTGATTTGCCGGTCGCCGCGCCCACACTGGCAGCACAGACGGATATTGAACCCATCGCGATGATCGCAAACAGGTAAGGCGCGCGCAAAACCCTCATTTCATCGCCTCTGTTCTCGGCACGGCCGAACTATGATGAGCATCGCATTGTCCCAAGTGACAGGCATGGGTTAAAGGCTGGTCAATGACTGACTTTGCTGCGCTCCTCGTCGCCGATCGCGGGCAACCGGCCCGCCTTATCCATCTTGTCGACAAGGCCGGGTTCGAGGAATGGCTGAAGGGGCAGCCCGAACGCGTTCGAACCGCCATCGCCGCGCAACGCTTTACCGCCAAGGGCTTCGAACTCGCGATCCTGCCCGGCGAAACCGCAGATGACTGGTCGGTCGCGCTCGGCGTCGCCAATGCGCGGGAACTCTCACCCTGGTGCCTCGCCAAAGCAGGCGGAAATCTGCCCGACGGCAATTACCGATTGGCTGAAGGTGGCGCTGGAGCGGCGGCGCTGGGCTGGCTGCTCGCGCAGCATCGCTTCGACCGGTATCGCAGCGAGAATGATCCACGCCAGCAGGCGGTGCTGCTGAGCGATGAACCGGCTACGATCGAGGAGCATGTTCGGATCGCCGAAGCCGTGGCGCTGGTGCGGGACATGGTCGACACGCCGGCTGCCGACCTGGGGCCGGCCGAGCTTGCCGAAGCAGTGGAAACGCTGGGCCACGAAAGCGGCGCAAGCGTCACCGTCACCCAGGGCGACGCACTTGCTGGCTATCCGATGATTGCCGCCGTCGGGCGCGCCGCGTCGCGCGAGCGTGCGCCGCGACTCATCGAGCTTGTCTGGGGCGATCCCGCGCATCCGCGGGTCGCGATCGTCGGCAAGGGCGTCTGCTTCGATTCGGGCGGTCTCGACATCAAGCCTTCCTCTGCGATGCTGCTCATGAAGAAGGATATGGGCGGCGCGGCGCATGCGATCGCGCTCGCCAAACTGGTAATCGGCGCACGCTTGCCGATTCAGCTTCACCTTCTGGTTCCTGCGGTGGAGAATGCCGTTGCTGGCAACGCTTTTCGTCCTGGCGACATTCTTAGCAGCCGCAAGGGCATGGCTGTCGAGATCGGCAACACCGATGCCGAAGGCCGCCTGATTCTTGCCGATGCGCTGACCAAGGCCACAGAAGACAACCCAGCCCTCATGATCGACTTTGCGACGCTGACCGGCGCGGCCCGCGTCGCGCTCGGTCCGGATTTGCCCGCTCTCTTTGCCAACAGCGATGCTTTAGCCGACGATCTCGCCGCCGCTGCAAAGGCGGCAGAGGATCCGCTGTGGCGCCTGCCGCTGTGGAAACCCTATGCGGATATGCTCAAATCGACCATCGCCGACATCAACAATGCCGGCGAAGGTGGCATGGCCGGCGCCGTAACCGCTGCACTGTTCCTCGAAAAATTCGTTCCTCCGGAAATCGAATGGGCGCATCTCGATACCTTCGCCTGGCGTCCGGCAGCCAAACCGGGCCGGCCCAAAGGTGGCGACGCGCTCGGATTGCGCGCAGCCTACGCGTTATTGCGGAACCGTTTTGGATGATCTGTTTCACTAAGCCGTTGTGAAACATTCATCCTAACGGATCGATTTTTTTTCCTGATCGTTACGGTCCATCACAGGGAGCGGAATTATCCCCGGAAGGGTGGGAATCTATGGGACAGGTCGGCAGGATCAGCGGGAAAAGCCTCATCGGCGAGTGGATGGGGACCTTGGTCGGTTATGTAAGATCAGGGAAGCCCGATCTGACCAATCGCCAAATGGCGCTCCTGATGCTCGTGTACGAGACGAACGGACCCCACACCGTTCGAGGGCTGGCGCAAAAACTGGGCGTTTCGAAACCGGTGGTCACACGCGCCTTGAATACGCTGGCTACGCTCGGCTATCTCCGCCGCGAACGCGACGAGGCCGACGGCCGTAATATCTTCGTCGCGCGAACGGAGTCGGGGGCTGAGTTTCTTGAAGCATTCGGAAGCCTTATCGCGCACGCCGGCCACGGCGATCACGACAAGCGCAGATACGTCTCGACCTGAGCGGTTCCGGCTGGTGGGGCGGTCGCGGCTGTTCGACTCACGCACTCACGCCGTACGCAAGGATGTTGCTGATATTGCCTTAGCCGGCTCGATTTTCGCGCCGCACTATGCGCGCCCTGAAATGAGATCGATTTCAGTCGCCTCCTGCCCCTTGCATGCTGCGCCTCAACAAGAAGCGCCCGCAGGATCACAATTGTTGTTAGGTGAAGATTTTTACGTGCTGGATATCGCTGGCGGATGGGCCTGGGGATATTGCGGGCACGACCATTATGTGGGCTATGTTCCGGAGGAAGCGCTTGGCGCAGCGCAAGAAGCTACGCACTTCATATCCGCAAGTGCCGCCCCATTGTTCTCGGCAGCCGACATCAAATCTTCCGTAAACATGACGCTTAGTTTAGGCGCACGCCTCACCGGCGCCATCGAAGGCGATTTCCTCATTACCGAACGAGGCTATGTACACCGTCGCCACGTCGCGCCGATCGGCACTGCCTTCAGCGATCCCGTCGCCACGGCAGAGCGTTTGATCGGCGCGCCTTATCTATGGGGCGGCCGCGGTGCCGGAGGTGTCGATTGCTCGGGGCTCGTCCAAATCGCATTGGAGCTGTCCGGCATCCAATGCCCCCGCGATAGCGATCAGCAGCGGGCCGAGCTGGGAGCGCAGATCGAAAGCGGCGAGCCGCTGCGGCGCGGCGATCTGGTGTTCTTTTCGGGCCATGTCGGCTTCATGGCCGACGAAAGCCAGCTCCTCCATGCCAATGCCTGGTGGATGGCGGTGGTGGCGGAGCCATTGAATGACGTGGTTGATCGGCTGCGCCCAGTTCACAATCAGCCAATACTCTCCATCCATAGGCTCGCTGCATGACCGTGAAGCTGTTCATCGACGGTGCCTCCGGCACGACTGGGATCGACATCCGCGAGCGGCTCTCTGACCGGTCAGAAATCCTCATTCAGGTTCTGCCCGAACAGCATCGCAAAGATCCTGCGGCGCGGCGCGATGCGCTCAACGCGGCCGACGCGGTTCTCCTCTGCCTGCCGGACGATGCCGCGCGCGAGGCGGTCGGGCTTATCGAAAATCCGGCAGTTAAGGTCATCGACGCCTCGACTGCGCATCGCGTGGCGTCAGGCTGGGCCTATGGTTTTGCGGAACTTGAGCCCGGGCAACGCCAGCTCCTCTCCACGGCATCGCGCATATCCAACCCGGGATGCTACCCCACCGGCTTCCTTGCACTGGTCAGACCGCTGGTGCGCGAAGGACTGCTGCCGTCCGATTGGCCTTATACCGTCAATGCCGTCTCGGGCTATTCCGGTGGCGGCAAGAGCATGATCGCCGAATTCGAGCAGCCGGCTGACGCCGAACCCGAACCGACGGCGTTCCGCATCTACGGGCTCGGACTGGCGCACAAGCATGTGCCGGAGATGCAGCAGCATGGCGGCTTGCAGTACCCTCCCCTGTTCGCCCCCGCGGTCGCGCGCGTCTATAGCGGCATGATCGTCGAAGTTCCGCTTCAACTCGCGGCGATGCCGACGAGCATCACGCCCGCCATACTGCGCGATGCTCTTGCGGCCGCCTATGAAGGCAGCCCGGTCATTTCCGTAAAGGGAGACGAGCAGCCTGCAGTGCTTGCGCTTGAACATTGCGCGGGAACCGATCGGCTGGAGCTGTTCGTCTTCGCAAATTCGAACGGCAGCCAGGTTCGGCTGGTCGCGGTGCTGGACAATCTCGGCAAGGGTGCTGGCGGCGCGGCGGTTCAGAACCTCAACATAGCAATGGGATTGGAAGAAACACGCGGTCTGCGTCTGTGAGCGAAGCGGCCCAACATCCGCTCAAGCTGGCCGCCACGATCATAATCATGCACGAGCTTGAGGATTCCTTGCCGCATATCCTGATGCTCGAACGTGCGGCGAGCATGGCATTTGCCCCTGGCGCGCTGGTTTTTCCCGGCGGAGGGGTTGAAGACGGCGATCTTGAGCTGGCCGAAACGCTAATTTCGGCTGCGCGGAATGAACACCTTGAAGAAGCGGCCTGCCGGATAGCGGCAATCCGCGAGACAATCGAAGAAGCTGGCCTTGCGATCGGCATCGATCCCTATCCTCGCTCGGAAGCCTTGGCATTTCTCAGAGCAGCCTTGCAGAGAGGAGAGCGGTTTGGGCTACTGCTCGATCAATGCGGACTCTCGCTCCGGCTTCAGGCACTGACACCATTTGCGCGTTGGCGGCCCACCGCGAAGGTGGCGCGCCGCTACGATACGCGCTTCTACCTGGCGAAGGCTCCGCCCGATGCCGAGGCGATTGCGGATGGCGGCGAAAGCGTTCGTGCATTGTGGGCCAGCGCGACGGCGCTTCTCGACGATGCCGAGGCGGGGCGCCACGACATCATCTTTCCCACGCGGTGCAACCTCGAACGATTGGCGCCGTTTAACAGCCTTGCCGAAGCTCAGGCGGACGGAGCGCTGTTCGCGCATCACATCGCGACCGGCCGGCTCGAAATGCGCGAGGGCATGAAATGGCTCTGCATCGATGAAGGAATTGGTTATCCCGTGACCGCGCGACCCGCCGACCAGACCAGCCGCGGTTGACGATGCGCACGCCTACGATCGTATTGATCGTGCTGGCTGCCATGTTAGTGATTGGCCTACTTACTGCGGCCAGTGCCCCGCTGCCCGCCTTCAACATGCTGGTGGCCAAGGATGCGGGCTCAAAGCTGCTGGTGGCGGATGTCGCCTATGGCGGCCTGCCGCGCCAGAAGCTCGATATCTATGTACCGACCGCGCGGCCGGCTGGCAGACCGCTCCCGGTGATCCTGTTCTTTTATGGCGGCGGCTGGTCATCGGGCGACCGTGGAGATTACACTTTTGTCGGCCGGGCTCTAGCGGCGCAAGGTTTTGTCGTCGTCATTCCTGACTATCGGCTCGTACCTGGGGTGCGCTTCCCGGCTTTCGTGGAGGATGCAGCGGCATCGGTGCGATGGGTGCGCACGCACATCGCTGGCGTAGCGGGTGGAGATCCTGATCGGATCATCGTCTCCGGACATTCGGCGGGTGCCTATAATGCAGCCATGCTGGCCGTCGACCCGCATTGGCTCGGCCGCGATCACACCGCGATTCGGGGGCTCATTGGGTTGGCAGGACCTTATGATTTCGCGCCCTTCGATGATCCCGCGGCGATCGCCGCCTTCGGCCAGTGGCATGACATTCGTGAGACTCAGCCGGTCGCGGTCGCTGTGCGGGGCGCCCCGCCCGCCCTGCTCGCCTCCGGCGACGAAGACAGGCGTGTCCGCCCCCACAACAGCGACGCGCTGGCCGAGGTCCTTACCCGGCTCGGAAGCTCGGTCGAACGACGGCGCTATGCCGGCGTCGATCATGTGACGATATTGGTCGACCTCGCGAAGCCGTTACGCAGCCGCGCAGCGATCTTCGATGATATGATCGGTTTCGCCCATGCCGTCACCGGAACGTCGCAGGAACAGAAACGTTCTTTCCCGATCGAGAGAGGAGCCATGCCATGAACATGAGCGGAAGCACGGACAAGCCGATCGTAAGCGGCGGCCTTCGTGACGCACACGATGCCGAGGATGACAGCCGTCTCAAACACAATCCGGCCGATGAGGACGCGAAGCTCGACGTGGCGCTCGACGAGAGCTTTCCTTCGTCTGATGCGCCCTCGAATACGCAGCCGGGCAAAGGCAAGGACCCTGCCCCCTCCTCAGGATATGATGAGGATTCGGAGCGTCTGCGCGGGCGAATTCACGCAACCGACTGATCTCTGACGTTCAGCCTAGCATTTTTTACAGGGCCGCTTCGGCGGCCCTCTTTCTGGCGATCTTCTCCACAGCATTGGGAACTCACCGTTATTTTCTATATTGCATCGCAGCAATTTCCGTGCACGCTGTCAGTCAGGATTCTGCGCCGTTAAGCCGTTGGAAACCAAATTAGGCGCATGATTCCTTTGAGTTTGGGGCAAAGGGCAAGACTGCGATGGCAAACTCTAAAAGACCGGCCGAAGGCGCTATGACATTGGCGGAGATGAAAGAATTCGCCAGTTTTCCTGCGGCTACACAACGTTATATCAGGCGTTCGCTCGATGTGGGACTCGATCGGGAAGACGCGCTTGCACGCTGGTCACGCGACGTGATCGAGGCAGCCAGCATCCGGGCGCAGACCAAAATCTACGCGCGGATCGATCATATTCGGGAATATGTTCCGGATGACAGCGGGCTGGACGCGGTAGAACCTTTCTTTGCCCCGCTTGTCACCATGTCGGCGTTCGATCTCGGGCAGGATCGGCTCAACAGCTTCAGCGCGTACCGCTTCCTTTACGAGCGGCTGATCGGCGCCAATGTGCGGCCATGGCTGCCGGGCGCCTTCTGCGCAGCAGCCGCGCTGCCGCACCTGCATCCCGAGAAGCGGCGCGTGCTGCTCCAATCGATCAGCGAAGCGGCGGCTACCGCTCCGGGCTGGTCGAGCCGCGAACCGGTCTTCTACCCCGAGTGGGTCGACAAGGTCGAAACTCGGCTCGCAAATTGACGATGCGGGAGCGGCAAGGCTCCCGCATGTCCCGAATTCACGCCTTGGCGTGCGAGCGGCCTTCGGCTTCCGCCTTTTCGAGTTGCTCGCGCTCGGGGCCCTCAAGCGCTTCTTCCGCGTCGCGTGCTTCCGCCTCGACTTTCTTCTGATCCTTGGCGTGCTTGGTCACGGCCTCATCATATTCGCGAGCGGCATCGTAATTGCCTTCACCCTGCAGTTCCTTGCCCATGTCAGCCTCCTCAGCCCACCCGCGTCGATTGAACGGCTCAGGCCGTGGGTTGGTTTCCCGAGCGCGTGGCTCATGCGCAGGCTTGCTCCAGATCAGGCTCTCCTATAATTTGACACTGCTGTTACCATGTCGCTCCAGAACGAACCCCTTCAGCTGTACCAGAGCTGGCCTCTCGATACGAAAGCAGAGCAATTTCGTCTTGGCTGCATTCTTGACGTCAAGGATTGCGCGCTGCCAGCCATGCAGAGCCCGAATGATCATGTGTTGAGCCTGCACGGGGTGGGCCGCTGGTCCTGCGACCTGGCGGACGAGCGTCTGGAATGGACTGCCGCCGTGTTCGACATCTTCGGCTTGCCAAGGGGCGCCGCCGTCAGCCGAGCTGAGGCCGTTTCGCTCTATTGCGAGCATTCACGCGCTGCCATGGAGCGGCTGCGTGCCTATGCGATCAAGCATCGTCGCGGCTTCACGCTCGATGCGAGGATCGTTCCCGTACAAGGCAAGCCGCGCTGGATGCGCCTGATCGGGGCGCCGGTGTGCGAGGGCCGCCGCGTCGTCCGCCTCGAAGGCTTGAAAATCCCCATCGGCGAGGAAGCCTAGCCTTTCGGTTCCCGCGTTTTGGAGACAAGCTCTGCTTGTGCCTTGCAGGATGGTGTTCCGGTCGCCATCTCCATTCCTATCCTGCGTTAGCGCGCTTGCACCATCAGAACAAATCTGGAACATTCGAAGCCATGAGCCTGATCAACGTCCCTTCGCGCAGGTGCTCCGCATGCTGACGCATATCTCGGTCCGTGGTGCGCGCGAGCATAATCTCAAGGATATCTCGGTGGAGATCCCGCGCGATACGCTGACGGTGATCACCGGCCTTTCGGGCTCCGGCAAGTCGAGCCTGGCATTCGACACCATCTATGCCGAGGGGCAGCGCCGCTATGTCGAGTCGCTGTCGGCCTATGCCCGCCAGTTCCTCGAGCTGATGCAGAAGCCCGATGTCGATCATATCGAGGGCCTCAGCCCCGCCATCTCGATCGAGCAGAAGACGACCAGCCGCAACCCGCGCTCGACGGTCGCGACCGTCACCGAGATTTATGACTATATGCGCCTGCTGTGGGCGCGCGTCGGCATTCCCTATTCGCCCGCCACCGGGCTGCCCATCGCGGCGCAGACCGTCAGCCAGATGGTCGACCGGCTGCTGGCCTTGCCGGAGGGCACGCGGCTTTACCTGCTCGCCCCGGTCGTGCGCGGCCGCAAGGGCGA
>CBFRWL010000097.1:0-8348 GCA_965727025.1 uncultured Sphingomonas sp. | reverse complement strand
CCTGAGGTCCCTGGGGTTCTTGTGTCTTTCGACCAGTCCCTTGCGTTCGAGCGAGCCGATCGCGCGACTCACCTCGCCCAGGTCCGCCCAAGCCAGTTCCGCCCCCCGCCATTACCGATGCCATAACCGGCCCACCCGAACCACAGAAAGTGCTTGCCAGCAAGCCACTCCCTGACTAATCAATATTCTAATTGAGTAATCAAGCAAATCGGGTGAAAGTGTCAGACGTGCAGTTTCCGCAAACCGCCAATTTCACGGGCATCTTCGCACCCTCCGGCATAGAGGCCGACGTTCCGCGACTGGATGTCGTCGATGGCGGCGTGCCGCAGGACCTGGAAGGCGCCTTCTTCCGCGTTGCGCCCGATCCGCAATTCCCGCCGCTGGCCGGGGACGACATCTGGTTCAACGGCGATGGCATGGTCAGCCGCTTCGGCTTTCGCGACGGCACGGTTTCGCTGAAGCAGCGATGGGCCCGCACCCGCAAGTTCGAGGCCGAGCGTGCGGCGGGCAAGGCGCTGTTCGGCGCCTATCGCAACCCGCTGACCGACGATCCTTCCGTTGCGGGCGAAGTGCGCAGCACCGCCAACACCAACGTTATCGTCCATGCAGGCAAGCTGCTGGCGCTGAAGGAAGACAGCCCGCCGGTCTGGATGGACCCGGAAACGCTGGCGACGATCGACCCGGTCTACACCTTCGGCGGCAGGATGACGTCGCAGACCTTTACCGCGCACCCCAAGATCGATGCCCGGACCGGTGAAATGCTCGCTTTCGGCTATGCCGCGCGCGGCCTGTGCACGCCGGACATGGCGTACTACGTGATCGACGCAAACGGGGAGATCGTGCACGAGGCGTGGTTCGAGCTCCCCTACTACTGCATGATGCACGACTTCGCCTTCACGCAGGAATATGTCGTGTTTCACGTCGTGCCGATCGTCGGTTCGTGGGACCGGCTGCGCCTCAACCTGCCCCACTTCGGCTTCGATCGCGGGCTTGAAGTGTATCTCGGCGTCATGCCGCGCCGCGGGCAGGCTGCGGACCTGCGCTGGTTCCGTGCGCCGACCTGCTTTGCCAGCCACGTGATGAACGCCCACAATGTCGGCAGCGTCATCCATTTCGACGTGCCCACCGCAGCCGGCAACATGTTCCCCTTCTTCCCCGACACCGCGGGCGCTCCGTTCGATCCTGCCGCCGCGGCGGCGCGGATGACGCGCTGGACGGTCGACATGGCAGCGAACAGCGACGAGATCCGCATGACGCCGCTGGCCGATCTGGTCGGCGAATTCCCCCGGATAGACGACCGCTTTGCCGGGCTTGCCAACCGCCATGGCTGGCAATTGGTGCAGGACGCCACCCGCCCGGTGGACCTGCCAGGCATGCGCAGCGCCACCGGCATGATGATGAACACGCTGGCCCGCATCGATTGCATCACCGGCGAAACCGATACCTACTGGATCGGCCCGACCAGTTCGCTGCAGGAACCCGCCTTCATCCCCCGCCCGGGTTCGGCCGCAGAAGGCGATGGCTACCTCGTCGTAATCGAGAACCGCCTAGCGGAGAATGCCTCGCGCCTGCTGCTGTTCGATGCGCTCGATCTCGCGGCGGGTCCAGTCGCGACGCTGGCCATTCCATTCCGCATCCGTCCGGGCCTGCACGGCAACTGGGCGCCCGCCACCGCCATGGCCGCCTGAGGCAATCCGCAGATGGAACGACAGATGACCGTAAATGCGCAGGCGAACTATCCCCGCCTTGGCATGTTTATCGCAGGCCGATGGATCACCGCGGCGGACCGCACGCATCGCGTGGTCAATCCGGCCACGGGCGAAACGCTTGGTGAACTGCCGCTGGCTAGTGTGGACGACCTCGACACCGCCCTGCATTGCGCCGAGCGCGGCTTTCGCACCTGGCGCGCAACCCCGGCAGGAGAACGCGCGCGCGTGCTGCAGGAAGCCGCCCGCCTCCTGCGCGCGCGCGTCGATGAGATCGCCACGATCGCCACGCTGGAGGAAGGCAAGACGCTGGCCGAAACGCGGATCGAGACCATGGCCTGCGCCGCGCTGTTCGATTTCTATGCCGAAGAGGCCAAGCGCACTTATGGGCGGGTCCTCGTCAGGCCTGCAGGCACGCGCTCGCTGGTGGTGCATGAGCCGGTCGGGCCGGTTGCCGCCTTCGCGCCGTGGAACTTCCCGGTCCACAACCCCGGCCGCAAACTGGGCGCGCCGATCGCCGCCGGATGTTCGGTCATTCTGAAGCCGGCCGAGGAAACCCCCGCCTCGGCCATGGCGGTGGTGCGGGCGCTGGTCGACGCCGGCTGCCCGTCGGACGTGGTCCAGCTCGTGTTCGGGGTGCCCGACGAGGTCTCGCGCCACCTGCTGGCCAGCCCGGTGATCCGCAAGGTCAGCTTCACCGGCTCCACCGCGGTCGGCAAGCACTTGCTGCGGCTCGCCGCCGATACCGTCAAGCGCACCACGATGGAACTGGGCGGCCATGCCCCGGTGATCGTGTTCGACGATTGCGATTTGGAACGCACCGTGGAAACGCTGGCGGTGGGCAAGGCGCGGAACGCGGGCCAGGTCTGTGTCTCGCCCACGCGCTTCTATGTCCAGGATGGCATCCACGATCGCTTCGTCGCCGCGTTTGCTAACCGGTTCGGCGGCACCCGGCTCGGCAATGGCTTGGACGACCAAACCCAGATGGGGCCGCTCGCCAATCCGCGGCGGATTTCCGCAATGGCCGAGATTGTTGCAGATGCGCAGGCGCAAGGTGCCAGCATTGTCAGGGGCGGAGAGCGCGAGGATTGCCCCGGCAACTTCTGGCAACCGACCATCCTGGCGGACGTGCCGCTCAGCGCGCGCGTGATGAACGACGAACCTTTCGGCCCGGTCGCCGCCATTGCCCGGTTCGCCACGCTGGACGAAGCGGTGGAGCAGGCCAACCGCCTCCCCTTCGGCCTTGCCGCGTTCGCCTTCACCGAAAATGCCCGCCGGGCCAACATTATCGCCGATTCCATCGACGCTGGCATGGTCGGCATCAACACCACTGGCCTTGCGGCGGCCGACGCCCCGTTCGGCGGAGTCAAGCAAAGCGGCCATGGCGCCGAGGACGGGCCGGAAGGCCTGATGGCGTGCATGGTCACCAAGACGATCCACCAAGTCTGAGGCCAGCGACAACAAATATATCCGGCGAAACGGGGAGGGAAATGACGATGTCACCCAAGACCTTCGACGTGCAGGAGTTCATTGACCGGCAGCGGCTCCGCCCGGTGCATTTCGGCATCCTCGCCCTTTGCTTCCTCGTGATGTTCATCGACGGCTTCGACATCTACATGGTCGGCAAGATTGCGCCCGCCATTGCAAAGCACTTTGGCGCAACCCCCGCGGCGATGACTCCTGTGATCGTGATACAGCAGATCGGCCTAGCGATCGGCGCATTCCTGATGAGCCCGCTGGGCGACAAGCTGGGCCGCAAGCGCATGCTGCTGATCGCCTTCGCCCTATTCGGCGTCCTGACGATCGCCACGGCGTTCTCGCCCTCGATACTCGTGCTGGCGGGCCTGCGCGGCGTTACGGGCCTGTTCCTTGCCGCGGTTCTGCCCTATGCGGTGTCGCTGATCTCGGAATTCACGCCGCTGCGCCAGCGCGCGATGTTCCTTTCGGCCGGGATGGCGGGATACAGCCTCGGCAATGTCGCCGGTTCGATGACCGCGCTGCTGGTCCCGGACTATGGCTGGCAAGCGGGCTTCCTCGTCGGCGGTGCAATGCCGCTGGCATTGCTGGTCGCACTGGCGCTGGCGCTGCCGGAATCCATCGCCTTTCGCGCGGCAAAGGACCCGCTGGATCCCGCCATCGCCCGCACGATCCGCCGGCTGGCGCCAGAAATTACCCTGACCGGGGAAGAGCGTTACATCTCGCGCGTCCGCGATGCCGGCAAGACCCGCGCCAACCCAATCGACCTGTTCCGTGACGGGCGCTTCGCCACCAGCACGCTGCTTTTCGCCGCATGCTTCTTTTCGATGGGCACCATCACACTGGTGGCCGCGTGGCTGCCCAGCTTCCTGCAACAGATGGCGGGCATATCCATCCAGGCTTTTGCCCGATCGGCGATGATCGGCCTGCTTGGCGGCATTGTCGGGATGCTTTCGATCGGCGCCCTGCTCGACCGGGTCAGCCGGCGCTTGCCCATTCCGCTGTTCTTCCTGGGCTATTCGGTGGCGATCCTGCTGCTGGGCCACATCCCGTTCGGCAGCGTGTGGTTCACCTCGGCGCTCTTCACCATGGCGTTCTTCCAAGGCGGCGGCCAGGCCGGCCTCAACATGACGATGGCCCAGGTCTATCCCACGCATATCCGCAGCACCGGGATCGGCTGGGCGGGCGGTGCGGGCCGGATCGGCGGCGTTGTCCTGCCGCTCTTCGGCGGTCTTGCCCTGGCCCAGGCTTTCACGCTGAAACTGACCATGGCCGTGGTCGCGGCCTTCCCCTTCACGGTCGCCATCCTTGTCGTGTTCCTCGGCAGGTCCGCAGCAAAAACCGCGCCTGCCCCCGCGTGAACATGCGCCGACAGGTGTCAGTCATCCTTTTATTTGATTAATCAACGAATCATTGACGGGGCATTTGCCCGGCATTACTCAGTCATCTGATCATTTTGGTCCAACAATGGCGGCAGCTTGGCAAGCAGGGACCGGCGCAGCAAATCGGGAGGAAAAAAATGAATCTCCGCCGTACCACCATGCGCACGACGACGAACCTTGTCGCACTTGCAGTGGCCATGGCCGGCGCATTCGCGGCATCGGCACATGCACAGACCGGCGCCAGCCAGCAGGACGCGAGCAATGCCCAGCAGACCAACGAGATCGTCGTCACTGCCACCCGTCAGGATGAAAAGCTCAGCAAGGTCCCGATCAGCGTCGCTGCCTTCACCACCGAAAGCCTTGCGCGCCGATGCCGGCGTCCCGGCGACACCCGAATAGCGATGAAAGGCTGACCGCCAATGCCTGCATCCCATCACGCCCCTGTCATCATCGTCGGCGCCGGCCCCGTCGGCCTTTGCCTTGCCCTCGATCTCGCGTGGCGCGCAGTCCCCAGCATCGTTCTGGAACGCAACCCCGCGGGCGCCAACCAAACCGTGCGCTGCAACCACGTCTCATCGCGCACGATGGAAACCTTCCGGCGGCTCGGCTTCGCCTCGCAAGTGCGCGCCGTCGGCCTGCCGGACGATTATCCGAACGACGCGGTGGTGCGCACCCGCGCCACGGGGCACGAGCTGACCCGCATCCCCATCCCCTGCCGCCGCGATCGCTTCACCACCACCGACGTCATCGATGGCTGGTGGCCCACGCCCGAGCCGCCCCACCGCGTCAACCAGATCTTCTTCGAACCGATCCTGCTCGAACACGCCGTCGCCAACCCGCTGATCACCCTGCTCAACGATGTGGAGGTGAGCGGCTTCACCGAAAGCGGCGGCGGGATCGCCTGCGAAGCCTCGTGCCTGCGCACCGGCCAGCAGCTCGAAATCACCGGACACTACCTCGTCGGCTGCGACGGCGGCGCCTCCACCATCCGCAAGGCGATCGGCGCCGTGCTGGAAGGCGATGCCGCGATCCAGCGTGTGCAATCGACCTATTTCCGCGCGCCCGCCCTGCTCGACATGATCCGGAGCGGTCCGGCCTGGATGAGCTACCTCTACATCGGCAGGCGCGCCGGCAACCTGATTGCCATCGACGGCAAGGAGACCTGGCTGCTGCACAACTACCTGCTGCCCGCGGAAAGCGGCTTCGACGCGGTGGACCGCGATTACTGGCTGCGCGCGCTGCTGGGGGTGGACGAGAGCTTCGAGTACGAGGTGATCCGCCGCGAAGACTGGATCGGTCGCCGCCTGGTGGCCGACAGGTTGCGCTCGGGCCGTGCCTTCATCTGCGGCGATGCCGCGCACTTGTGGGTGCCCTATGCCGGCTATGGCATGAACGCGGGGATCGCTGACGCCATGAACCTGTCGTGGCTGCTGGCGGCAACCGTCAACGGCTGGGCCAGCCCTGCCATCCTCGACGCCTACGAGGCCGAGCGTCATCCGATCACCGACCAGGTCTCGCGTTATGCGATGAACCATGCGCAGAAGGCGATCGCCGAACGGCTCGGCATCCCGGCCGAAGTGGATGACGAGGGGCCCGAGGCCGATGCGCTGCGCCGCAAGATCGGCGCCGAAGCCTATGCCCTCCACGTGCAGCAGTTCGCCTGCGCCGGGCTGAACTTCGGCTATTTCTACCCGGATTCCCCGATCATCGCCTACGACGGGGCGCAGGCCCCGGCCTACACGATGTACGACTACACACCCTCGACCGTGCCGGGATGCCGCACGCCTCATTTCCGGCTCGCCGACGGTTCCTCGGTCTATGACCGCATGGGGCAGGGTTACACCCTGATGGTGTTCGATCCCGCTGCCAGCATCGCACCTCTGGTGAACGCTGCGGACCGTGCGGGCATGCCCTTGACCGTGCTCGATCTCGCCGGGGAGCAGCGGCCGGAAACCTACCGGCACACGCTGCTGCTCAGCCGCCCCGATGGCCATGTGGCATGGCGTGGCGATGCCCTGCCAACGGATATCGAGGCGTTGGTCGCACGCCTGTGCGGCCATGCCCAGCCGGCCCTCGCCAACGCCCGCTGACCGAAGCGCCATTCGCGGAAGGAAGCAGACATGACCAAGCTCGACCGGCGCTATGCGATGAAGGCGCTCGCCACGCCGCTGCTGCTGGCGCCGATGGCCGGCGGGCTTGCCGGAACGCTCAATTCCGCTGCGCCCCGCTCGGGAAACGCGGTCACCGCGCGCACGAAATCGGGGCTGGTCGTCGGGCGCGACACCGGCACCGCCATCGCCTTCAAGGGCATTCCCTATGGCGGGCCGACCGGCGGCGCCAACCGCTTCATGCCGCCCACGCCGCCCACGCCGTGGACGGAACCGTTGCAGGCCCAGCATGACGGCCCCGCCTCCCCGCAATCGAACCCGGATCATCCCCGCCCCGGCGCGGGGCCGGAAAGCGAGGATTGCCTCACGCTCAACGTCTGGACTCCCGCCTTGCGCGATGGCCGCAAGCGGCCGGTCATGGTCTGGATCCATGGCGGCGGGCTCTGGCGCCTGTCCGCTGCCGGCGCCTATCAGGACGGCACGAACATTGCGGCGCATGGCGATGTCGTGATGGTCAGCCCCAATCATCGCCTCGGCGTCCTCGGCTTTGCCTGGCTGCAAGACTGGGATTCGCGGTTTGCCGGTTCGGCCAGCGCTGGGATGCTCGATCTCGTGCAGGCGCTGCAGTGGGTGCGCGACCACGCCGAGGAATTTGGCGGAGACCCCGACAACGTCACCATCCTCGGCCAGTCCGGCGGCGGCCAGAAGGTCTCGCTGCTAATGGCGATGCCCGCCGCGCACGGCCTGTTCCACAAGGCGATCATCCAGAGCGGCCCCGCCCCCCTGGCGTTGGAGCCGGCCTATGCGCGCAAGCTCAGCAGCCGCCTGCTCGATCTGCTCGGGATCGAGCAGGAACGCGTCGCCGACATCCAGAAGGCGCCGCTCGAAGCCATCATGCGCGCCTATTACCATATCTTCGACGAGATCGGCGGCTTCGGCGTGATGGGTGTGATCCAGGATTTTGCTCCCGTGATCGATGGCGCCACCCTGCCCCAGCACCCGTTCTGGAACGGCGCGTCACCGCTTTCGCGCAACATTCCGCTAATGATCGGCTCCACCCGCACGGAAATGACCGAGTATTTCCTCGACGCGCATCCATTGGCGCCGCAGCGCACCGTCGAACAGGTCGTGCAGGACCTCGATCCGATCTTCGGCACCGATGCCGCCGCGATCCTCGCGCACTATCGCGCGGCGCACCCGTCGGCCAGCCTGTGGGAAGCCGATGCCCTGATCCGCTCGGACTGGCCCACCCGCTTCTTCACCCGCCGCATCGCCGATGAACAGGCGCGGCTGGGCGGCGCGCCGGTGTGGAACTACCGGATGGATTGGGCCACCGGCGCACGCGGCGGACTGCTCATGTCCCCCCATGCCATCGACATCGGCTTCGCGCTGGATACGGTGGGCGCCGAACCCGTCGAGCCCGGTGAAGTGGACGCCCAGAACCGCATGCAGCGGCAGATGGGCGGGGCATGGCTCGCCTTCGCGCGCAGCGGCAATCCGCAGCACCGCGGCATCCCAGTCTGGCCCGCCTACGACCGCACCCGGCCGACGATGCTCTTCAACCTGGAAAGCAAGGTCGCGCCCGCGCCCGATGGCGCCGATCTGGATCTGCTCGAAGCCGGCCTTTCCCGCTACCGCGTGGTCGGGGGTGGCGTTACCCCGTCCGGCAAGGCGGG
>CBFRWL010000096.1:0-8357 GCA_965727025.1 uncultured Sphingomonas sp. | reverse complement strand
TCCTGATCGACGACGCGCATCGACAGGCGAACCTTGCCGCGATTGTCGATCTCGAGCACCTTGACCTTCACTTCCTGGCCTTCGGCGACGACGTCCTTCGGCGAATTGACGCGCTCATTCTTCATTTCGGAGACATGGACGAGACCGTCCTTGCCGCCCATGAAGTTCACGAACGCACCGAAATCGACGATGTTGACGACCTTGCCGGCGTAGATCTTGCCCACTTCCGGCTCGGCGACGATGCCGATGATCCAGTTCTTGGCGGCTTCGATCTGCGAAAGATCGGACGAGCTGATCTTGACCGTGCCGTCATCATCGATGTCGACCTTGGCGCCGGTGGTGGCGACGATCTCGCGGATCACCTTGCCGCCGGTGCCGATCACGTCGCGGATCTTGTCCTTCGGCACACTCAGCGTTTCGATGCGCGGCGCGTGCGCCGAGAGCTCCGTGCGGGTATGATCGAGCGCCTTGGCCATCTCGCCGAGGATATGCGCGCGGCCTTCCTTGGCCTGCATCAGCGCGGTCTTGAAGATCTCCTCGGTGATGCCGGCGATCTTGATGTCCATCTGCATCGTGGTGATGCCTTCGGACGTGCCCGCCACCTTGAAATCCATGTCGCCGAGATGATCCTCGTCGCCGAGAATGTCGGAGATCACCGCGAACTCCTTGTCCTCGAGGATCAACCCCATCGCAATGCCCGAGACCGGCCGCTTGATCGGAACGCCTGCGTCCATCAGCGCCAGCGAGCCGCCGCAAACCGATGCCATCGACGAGGAGCCGTTGGACTCGGTGATGTCGGAGGTGAGACGGATGGTGTAGGGAAACTCTTCCTTGGTGGGCAGCACGCCGTGCAGCGCACGCCATGCCAGCTTGCCATGGCCGACTTCGCGGCGGCCCGGCGCACCGAAGCGGCCGACTTCGCCGACCGAATAGGGCGGGAAGTTATAGTGCAGCATGAAATGCTCGTAATGCAGCCCGGTCAGGCCATCGATCATCTGCTCGGCATCCTTGGTGCCAAGCGTGCAGGTGGCGATGGTCTGGGTCTCGCCGCGGGTGAATAGGGCAGAGCCGTGCGCGCGCGGCAGGAAATGCGCCTCGGCAACGATCGGGCGGATCTGCGTGGTGTTGCGGCCGTCGATGCGCTGGCCATCCTTGAGGATGGCGGTGCGGACGATTTCCGCCTCAAGCTTCTTCATGAGCTTGATCGCGGCCATCTGGTCCTGCGGGCTTTCCTCCGCGAAAGCAGCCTTGGCCTTTGCGCGGGCTTCATTGAGCGCATTGGAGCGCGCGGACTTGTCGGTCAGCTTGTAGGCGGCAGCGATGTCCTTGCCGACCAGATCCTTGAGCTTCTTCTTGGCGGCGCCGAGATCGGCCTGGGCAGGCATCTCCCACGGATCCTTGGCGGCTTTTTCGGCGAGGCGGATGATGGCGTCGATCACCTTGCGGCTTTCGGCATGCGCGAACATGACCGCGCCCAGCATCACTTCCTCCGAAAGCTCCTTGGCCTCGGATTCGACCATCATCACCGCGTCACCGGTCGCAGCGACGACGAGATCGAGATCGCCCTCGGCAACCTGCGCATCGGTTGGGTTGAGCTGGTACTCGCCGTCCTTGTAGCCGACGCGTGCAGCCCCGATCGGCCCCATGAAGGGCACGCCCGACAGGGTGAGCGCGGCCGAAGCGGCGACCATCGCGAGAATGTCCGGCTCGTTTTCGCCGTCATAGCTCAGCACCTGGGCGATGACGTTGATCTCGTTATAGAAACCTTCGGGAAAGAGCGGACGGATCGGCCGGTCGATGAGGCGGGAGACGAGCGTCTCCTTCTCGGTGGCGCCGCGTTCGCGCTTGAAGAAGCCGCCCGGGATGCGCCCGGCGGCGGAATATTTTTCCTGATAGTGGACGGTGAGCGGGAAGAAATCCTGCCCTTCCTTGACGCTGCGCGCGGCAGTGACGGCGCACAGCACGACCGTTTCACCGAGCGTCGCGATCACCGCGCCGTCGGCCTGACGGGCAACCTTGCCCGTTTCCAGGGTGAGCTTTGCATTGCCCCACTGGATTTCTTCACGTTTGATATTGAACATTTCATTTCCTTCTACCCGGAGCCCGATGCGCCGGGTGGCCTGTGTGCGGGCCAATCTTGGCCCGTGCGACGGGACGTTCGCCCGTCTGTCCCGCCCTGCGCCGGATTGCGCCTGGCCGGAATTGGAAAGGGCGCCCGAAGGCGCCCTTGGTTATTTCCGAAGCCCGAGTTTCGAAATCAGGTCGTTATAGCGCCCCGCATCTTCCCGCTTCAGATAATCGAGCAGGCTGCGGCGCTTGTTGACGAGCATCAGCAGGCCGCGGCGCGAGTGATTGTCCTTCGCGTGGCTCTTGAAATGCTCGGTGAGGTTGGCGATGCGCTCCGACAGGATCGCGACCTGGACCTCGGTGGAGCCGGTGTCGCCCTCGCTGCGGGCATGTTCCTTGATGAGAGCTTGCTTGCGCTCGGCAGTAATCGACATGTTTCTTCCTTCGACATCGAGTCACAGATTGAAGCCGCGCACCACCCTGATCTCAGGGCCCTCCGCTTCCACCAGCGCGACCGGAACAGCGTCCGAGATCGCGATGTGAAGGCCGGACGTGGCGGCAATCCCGATCAGCTTCCGCCCCTCGCGGAGCGCCCTTGCCTGATCGGGGGTGACGGGGAGAGCCGGGATGTCGTCCAGCCCCGCCGTCAGCGGCAAGAGGATTTCTTCAAGGGTGCGCGCCTTAGCCTTTTCTTCCAGAATGTCCAGCGAAATCGCCGATTGGAGCGTGAAAGGGCCCGCCTTCGTCCGGCGGAGCGTCGTCACATGCCCCACCGTCCCGAGTGCGCGGGCAATATCGCGCGCAAGGCTGCGGATATAGGTGCCCTTGGACACATGAGCGGTAAGGGTAATTTCGTCGATGGGACCAGAACCTGGCCCGTGACCGACCTTGAGAGAATGAACGATTATGCGGCGCGGCTGCAGGACGACATCGGCGCCAGCGCGCGCGAGATCATAGGCGCGTCTGCCATCGACCTTCAGCGCCGAATAAGCCGGCGGCATCTGATCGAACTCGCCTGTGAAATTCCCCAGACAATCCTCGACATCCCGGAATTCAGGCAAATGGTCAGATCTGGCGACGATCGCGCCTTCCGCGTCCAGCGTATCGGTCTCCTCGCCGAAACGAATGGTGAAATCATAGATCTTGTCGCTGTCGAGCATCCGGCCGGCCAGCTTGGTCGCCTCCCCGATCGCTACCGGCAGCACCCCCGATGCCAGCGGATCGAGCGTGCCGCCATGGCCAACCTTGAGCTTGGGATAGCCGCCAAGCCTGAGCGCGCGCTTGACGGCGGAAACGATCTGCGTCGAACCCGGCCCAACCGGTTTGTCGATAATGATCCAGCCATGCACCCCCCCGCGCCTAGACCGGGAAACGACGGCTGTCAGCCCTTCTGCTTGTGCGGCTTGCTCTTCTTGGGCGGCGGACCGCTGTTCACCAAACTCTGGATCGCGCAGCGCTGGTGGCGGACGATGATGGTCCCGAAGCGATCGAGCGTGTCGATCCCACGCGTTTCGATGCCGATCGCCTCGGCGAAGGGCAGATCCGTGCACGGCCCCATCAGCGTCGCATGATACCATTTACGATGGATATCCTGAATGTAGAGGGCACTGTCTCCGTCCGCGCGCCAATCCTCGATCGAGCGCATGCCAACAAAGGGGATCGATGCCTCATGCGGCGCAGCAGGCTCTTCCGCCAACACCGCCAGCGCGCCGGTCGTAAGCAGCGCCCATAGCAACAGCGATTGCACGGCTGTGCGCACCATGGCCTTATCTCCTCCTGCGCCTGAACCTGCACTGGGCAGGGGTCTGCATGCGTAGCCGGAGGCTTCCACAAGGTTCATGAGTCAGGGCTGAACAGCTTCCGAATTCGACCAGAGCTGCGAAAAACGCCTTGAGAAACGCCCTATTGAAGAGAGGATGCCGGCCGTCCGCAGCAATCGATGATCTGACATTCGCCGCCGGTGCGCTTGACCACGTACATGATGCGATCAGCAGCCGCCAGCACCTGCTCTGCGCTCACCCCGCTGTCGACGATCACACCGCCGACGCTGATGCTTACCTCGCGCGCGATCCGCCGCGAAAGTTTGCTGACTGCCTCCCGCAGTCGGGCCGCCACCGCCAGCCCCTCGTCGCGCGAGGTGTCGGGGAGAATCGCGACAAATTCATCGCCTGCCATGCGACCGATCAGATCAGCTTTCCGCAGCTCGGCCTTCAATGCCGCTGCGACGGCGATCAGACATTTGTCGCCTTCGACATGGCCGTAACGATCGTTGAGTGCCTTGAAGCCATTAAGATCGAGATAAGCGACGCAGAGCGGTCCGCTCTTTTGGCTGCGCTCGTCAAGTTCGGCGGCCAGCCTTTTCGCCAGGGCGCGCCGGTTGGGCAGTCCGGTAAGCGCGTCCTGCAGAGCTGCTTCCTCGGCGGCTTTACGCGCGGAGATATCCTCGATCACCGACACGAAGAATTCAGGCGTGCCATCGCCACGCCGGACCAGCGAAACGGTGAGGTTGATCCACACCAGATCGCCGTCCTTGCGGACATAGCGCTTTTCCATCGAATAATGATCGATCGTTCCGGCACTCAGCGCCGCCAGGAAATCGAGGTCGGCCTGCAGATCATCAGCATGGGTAATCTGCTGAAAACCGCCACGAATCAGTTCCTCGCGGGTCCAGCCGGCAATCTCGCAGAAGCGGTCGTTGACAAGCAGAAAGCGGCCATCGGGCGCGACATGGGCGATGCCCACGGCTGCTTGCTCGAAGGTTGCGGCAAACCGCTTGGTCGCCTCCGCCTGGGCGGCACTCGCAAGGCCGATCGCAATCGGATTTGCCAGCAACTGCGCCGTGAGAAGGTCACGATTGTCGAACGCGGCAACGACGTCCGAATAGACTTTGAGGACGCCGACATGACGTCCTTGCAGCGACAGCGGCACGACGATCATCGACCTTATGCCCGCCGCCCGGCAGGAATGGCGATCAACGCGGGGATCGGTTTCGCTATCCAGGCAGACTTGGGCCTGGCCGGTCGTGATGCAGCGACCAGAGAGGCTGTTGGCGATCTTCAGCCGGACGTCCAGAGCGCTTTCGCCGTGCTCGGTGATGGCGCGGTAGACGAGTTCGTCCCCTTCCACCATTTCGACGACGGCACCCAAGGCGGCGGGGATGACGCGGAACACCGAATTGACGACCACGGTCATGACGCGATCGAGGTCACCCGCGACCGCAACCACCTCGCTCTGAATCGCCATCAGCTCCCGCGACCATTCGCCGAGCGTGTCGCTATTCTCCCCTACCGGCTGATAGCTTTTGGGCATTGCGCCGAAGCGGATGGTTGTGCCGCGTGGCGGAACGCCCTTGTCGCTTTTGAAAACGACAGGATCGGCTCGACGACTTGAGAAACTCATATTTGGTCCAGTACTTGCCCCCGCAGCCTTCTTGCGCCCGCTTCGCAAACAACTGGTAAACATGCCATCAACTCGTCGCATTTGCCCGGCGGGCAAAAGGCGCGGAAATTGCCGGTTTCTCCCCGGTCACATGGCGCTGCGCGATCGCCACGGGTAAAAATTTCATTAATGCCTCTTGCATCCGGATTCAGTTCAGGCACAATCTGTTGTGCCGACGCTAGGGGGCCGGCACAAGATTGAGTTATGGGCACGCTGCACCTATATTAGGTCGCAGATCATCCGATCGTTATCCTGTGGATAGCGGGGACGGATGAATTCGTGCCGGTGCAATCTGTCCCCCCGGTGTTATGCTCGGGCTACCCCGAGTCGAACGGAACAAGAACGGGGGATGTGATATGGATCTTTCCAACGGCAGCGAAGCGAGCGCAATCGATATGGCAACCTTGTTGGAAAATGCGTCCCCGGAGACCCAGGCGTCAGTCAGCAACCAGGGCGCGCAGGCGCGTCCCTATGCGCTCGAGGTCGATCATGGCCGTGATGCGCTCCTGACCGATTTCGGCAAGGAGACGCTGAAGGATCGCTATCTGCTGCCGGGCGAAAGCTATCAGGATCTGTTCGTGCGCGTCGCTTCGGCCTATGCCGATGATCAGGAGCATGCCCAACGGCTCTACGACTATATTTCGCGGCTCTGGTTCATGCCGGCGACACCCGTTCTTTCGAACGGCGGCACCGGCCGTGGCCTGCCGATCTCCTGCTATCTCAATTCGGTCGACGACAGCCTCGAGGGCATCGTCAACACCTGGAACGAGAATGTCTGGCTGGCATCGCGCGGCGGCGGCATCGGCACCTATTGGGGATCGGTGCGCGGCATCGGGGAGCCGGTGGGGCTGAACGGCAAGACCAGCGGCATCATTCCCTTCGTGCGGGTCATGGACAGCCTGACGCTCGCCATCTCGCAGGGTTCGCTGCGGCGCGGCTCGGCGGCCTGCTATCTCGATATCTCCCATCCCGAGATCGAGGAGTTCCTCGAAATCCGCAAGCCTTCGGGCGATTTCAACCGCAAGGCGCTCAACCTGCACCATGGCGTGCTCGTCACCGATGCTTTCATGGAAGCGGTGCGCGAGGGACGGAGCTGGGAGCTCGTCTCGCCCAAGGACGGATCCAAGCGCGGCGAGGTCGATGCGCGCGCATTGTTCCAGAAGCTGGTCGAGACCAGGCTGGCGACCGGCGAGCCCTATATCGTCTTCTCCGATACCGTGAACCGACTGATGCCCAAGCATCATCGCGACCTCGGTCTCAAGGTTTCGACCTCGAACCTCTGTTCCGAAATCACCTTGCCGACCGGGCGCGACCATCTCGGCCAGGACCGTACGGCGGTCTGCTGCCTCTCCTCGCTCAACCTCGAAACTTGGGACGAGTGGAACGGCGACAAGCGCTTCATCGAGGACGTGATGCGCTTCCTCGACAATGTGCTGCAGGACTATATCGACCGCGCACCGGAGGAGATGGCGCGCGCCAAATACAGCGCCGGGCGCGAGCGTTCGGTCGGCCTCGGCGTGATGGGCTTCCACAGCTTCCTGCAGGCGCGCGGGCTCCCGTTCGAAGGCGCGATGGCCAAGAGCTGGAATCTCAAGATCTTCAAGCATATCGCCGCTGCGGCCAACGAAGCCTCGATGCTGCTCGCCACCGAGCGCGGCCCCTGCCCGGACGCAGCCGAGCAGGGCGTGATGGAGCGCTTTTCCTGCAAGATGGCGATCGCACCGACCGCATCGATCTCGATCATCTGCGGCGGCACCTCGGCCTGCATCGAGCCGATCCCTGCCAATATCTACACGCACAAGACGCTCTCGGGCAGCTTCTCGATCCGCAATCCCTATCTGGAAAAGCTGCTGATCGAGAAATCGAAGAACAGCGAGAATGTGTGGAATTCGATCCTCGAAAAGGGCGGATCGGTCCAGCATCTCGATTTCCTCAGCCAGGAGGAAAAGGATACTTACAAGACCAGCTTCGAGATCGACCAGCGCTGGCTGATCGAACTCGCCGCCGATCGCGCGCCCTATATCGATCAGGCGCAGTCGCTGAACCTGTTCATCCCGGCCGACGTCGACAAGTGGGATCTGCTGATGCTCCACTTCCGCGCGTGGGAGCTTGGCATCAAATCGCTCTATTATCTGCGTTCCAAATCGGTGCAGCGGGCCGGTTTCGCCGGCGGCGTCGAAGCCGACAACACGCCCGAGCTCAAGAAGGTCGAGCTGCCGAACACCGATTATGACGAGTGCCTGGCGTGCCAATGACCCGCGCGCGCGCAAGCCGATCGCCCGCGCGCGCGCTGACGGCGTGAGGGTGCAGCGATGTTCATCGGCGAACCGCCAAGACGCGTCGTCACCGGGCTAAATGAGGAAGGCCGGTCCTGCATCCTGTTCGACGGGCCGTCGGAAATGGTCATATGGCAGACGCAGTCGCATCCGGTCGATAATAGCGGCACGACCGATCAGGGCAGCGCTCAGTTCGGCTTTCCTTCCAGCGATGGCCACTCGGCCTTCATCGTCTTCGATTTCCCGCCAACGCCAGGGATACTCGATCCCGGCATGCATGCCACCGATACGATCGACTATATCGTCGTGATTTCGGGAGAGGTGGTGTTGATCACCGACACCGGAGAATGCGTGCTCCGCGCCGGCGATGTTGCGGTGGATCGCGGCGTCTACCATGGCTGGCGCAATGACAGTGGCGAGCCGGTCCGGTTGGGCATCGCCTTCGTAAAGGCGCAGCCGGTCGGCAAAGGGGCGACATTATGAGCGCGCGCGGCCGCGGCCACGGCTCGGGCTCAGCGTCTGCCGAGCTCGATCAGCACCTCGGCCAGCCGATCGGGGATGGCAAGGAAGGGCGAG
>CBFRWL010000095.1:0-8392 GCA_965727025.1 uncultured Sphingomonas sp. | reverse complement strand
GAAGGCGGTGAAAATCGATCTCGCTCTAACCGGTCCGCAAAATACGGCCGGTGCGGGCATCGATACGCTGACCAGCATCGAGAATCTGATCGGCTCGAACTTTGCCGACCTGCTCAAGGGCAATGATTTCATCAATCATATCGAAGGCGGAGCCGCGGCCGACAAACTTTACGGGTTCGGCGGTGCGGATGTGCTCGATGGCGGTACCGGCGCTGACCAACTCTATGGCGGGGCGGGCAACGATATCCTGCTTGGCGGCGACGGCGCGGACAGCCTTGATGGCGGATCGGGCGCCGACGTTATGACCGGCGGCCTCGGCAACGACAAATATTGGGTCGACGATGTCGGCGATACCGTGACCGAGCAAAGCGTGATCGATCCCGGCACTGGCAAGGAAATCGGCGGCGTCGACTGGGTCTATTCCAGCATCGATTATCGGCTCGATCCCAATGTGGAAAATCTGGTTCTGCTCGATGGCTTCGGCAATCTGAACGGCACGGGCAATGAACTCAAGAACATGCTGACCGGCAATAATGGCGACAATATCCTCAACGGCGGGGCCAATGCGGATATTCTGACCGGCGGCGCCGGCGCGGATAGCTTCGTGTTCGACGTGCTCCAGACGTCGGCGCAGCACGATGCGATCAAGGATTTCCTGTCGGGTACGGACAAGATTGAGCTGTCGCTCTCGGCCTTTTCGGGCTTGTCCAGCTACGGCCTGGGCACGCTGGACAATGGCGAGCTGACCTTCGGCACCAAGGCGACGACCGCCAATCAGCATCTGATCTACAACAGCACCTCGGGCGCCTTGTTCTACGATGCCGATGGGGCGGGCGGCGCCGCCCAGGTCCAGATCGCGACACTGACGGGGCATCCCGCACTGACGGCGCATGACATCACGCTAATCGGTTAGGTTGTCAGCCCCCCATGGCGCCGGGGTATAATTGCGCCCAGAGCCAGATCGGCCAGGCCGCTGCCGCCATCAGCGTCCCCAACGGCATGCGTTGGGTGGCGGTGACGCGCCGGCCAAGCAGGTGCATTGTACCGGCAATCGCCAGCCCCATCAGCGCGGCCACGAGCATGATCGCGGGCAGAGGTTGCCAGCCGGTCCAAAGCCCGATCGCGCCGAGCAGCTTCGGATCGCCGCCACCGAGCCCTTCGCGCCCGCGCGCCGCGCGATAGCCGAGGCGGATGAGCTGGAGCGTCGCATAGCCGCCTGCGCCTCCGATCAGGCGATCGCCGATCGTGGGCGCGCCATACAGCGCGATGCCCGCGCCCGCTGCGAGCGCGAACGTCGCGGTGAGCCGGTCCGGCAATATGAAGAAACGCAGATCGAAGAGTGCGAGCGTCAGCAGCAGCCACCCGAAGGGGGCCGCGATCCATCCTTGCGGGCCGAGCAGCGCAAGGCTTGCTGCGCCGATCATGACGGCTGCGGCTTCACCCCAGAGATGCAGCGCGTCGATCCTGGCGCCGCAGCAGCGCGCGCGCCCACGCTGCCACGCATAGCTCAGCAACGGCACGAGTGCCGGCAGCGGAAGCGGACGGCCGCAGCCGTCGCAACGCGACCGGCCAGAGAGTACGCTAGCGGATTCAGGCCAGCGCAACACCAGCGTGACGATGAAGCTGCCGAGCACTGCGCCGATCGTGCCGCCCAGGATCGCGAGCGCGAGGATCGAACGTTGCCCTAGTTCGTGCGCGTGGCGGTGGCGCCCTGCGGCAGGCTTTCGCGATTGAAGCTGATCGTGGTGATTTTGGCGTCAAGCGCCTTGATCACGGCCGCAGTCAGATCATTGTCCATATTGCCGCCCAGCACGCTGTTGCGGTCGACCAGCAAGCCGCAGCCATGCTGCTTGTAGACCTGCGCGACAACCGGCTGAAGCTCGGCCGAAACGCGCTGCAGCGCCTTGGCGCGGGTCGCATCGATCTCGCGCGAGCGTTGCTCGGCCTTGACCCGTACCGCCTGCAGACGCGCGCCCAGCGCCTGCTCGCGCGTCTTGCGCTGCTCGGCGCTCAGCTTCGGCGCTTCGGCTTGAAATGTCTTGGCATCGGTCTCGATCGGCCGCCGTTCGGCATCGACTTCGGCCTGCGCCGCATCGGTGATCTGCTTCAGGCGGGTGAGCGTTGACTTGCCGACCGCGGCATTGGCGACCACCGCCTCGCGCGAAAGCAGGCATAGGCCGGGCACCGCCGGGCCGCCGAGCCCCTGATCGGCCGGCATGGCGGTGTCCTGCGCCGCAAGGGCCGTCAACGGCGCGAGGCCGAGACCCAATGCAAATAGATGAAGGAAGCCGTTTCTGATGTTCATGTCGTCCTCTTGCCCGGATAAACGGGCAGCACCGTTAATGCGGTTGCGTGACGCTTGTGCGACGCTGCTGAAGAGGTGTTAGGGCATCTCCGCGAAACATCGCTCACGCGCCGTTAGCTACCCCTTTTAGCGATCGCCTAGTCGTCCCTCCCGCAGAGCAGTCGCCGGGCGAATGGGGGAATGTCATGAGCGACTCGATGCGGGCGGCCAATTTCGTGGGAACGATCGGCGTCAATGTGCGGCTGGCCTTTACCGACGGGGGCTATGCGAAGGGGCAGAAGGTGCTCGCCGCGCTCCAATATCTGGGCGTGAACCAGGTTCGCGACGCCGCGGTCTGGACGAAATTGCAGGGCCAGGCCTCCTATGCGCTGCTCGCGAAGGCGGGCGTGAAGTTCGATATGGTGCTGCAGTCCGGCCGGGATCCGGGCACCGCGGTAACCGAGATCGCGAAGTTCGGACAATTATATCCGGGCGCGGTGGCCTCGGTCGAAGGGCCGAACGAGATTAACCTCAAGAATTTCCGCTACGGGGCGCTGACGGGCGCGAATGCCGGCGCCGCCTTCGTGAACGCGGCCGTCGGCGCGGTCAGCGCAAGCAAGGTGCTGCGCGGCACGAAGATTTACGATCTCACCGGCGCCAATATCACCGACAACGCCACCGTCAGCAATGTTCATCTCTATCCCGGCAATGGCAACCAGCCCCGCGCGCTGCTCTCGACCGCGATGGCCAACCAGAGCAAATATCACCCCGGCCGCGATGTCGTGATCACCGAGACCGGCTATCTTACCGGCATCGGCAACAGCCAGTGGGAGGGGGTCGACCAGGCGACACAGGCCAAGCTGACGCTCAACATGCTCGCCGACGCGGCCGCGCTGGGTTATAAGTCGACCTATCTGTTCCAGCTCCTCGATGCCTATCCCGATCCGACGGGCACCGGCATCGACAAGCATATGGGGCTGTTCGATCTCAGCTATCAGCCGAAGCAGGCCGCCACCGCCATCCATAATCTGACCTCGATCCTCGCCGATCCCGGCGCGGATGCGACGCAGTTTCAGCCGCACGACCTGCTCTACACGCTCGCCAATATTCCAGCCGACGCTTCTTCGCTGCTGCTCGAAAAAGCCAATGGCGTGCACGACATCATGCTGTGGCGGGAGCCCGACATCTGGGACGAGAAGTCGCACAAGCCGATCACGGCCCAGATGGCCGACACGATCGTCGATTTCGGATCGCAGCATGTGGATGTTCAGCTGTTCGATCCGCTGGTGTCGGATAAGCCGATCGCGGCTTATGCGGACGTAAGCTCCGTGCATGTCGGGCTGACCGATCATCCGTTGATCGTGCAGGTGAGCGCCGCTCAGCGCTGATCAAAGCGACAGACACGCACCCTGAATAGCTTCCGTTTGGTTCGAGTAGGCTTCGAGCTGGTCGAGAAGCCGTATCGAGAATTTGGCGGGGCTGACTTTCTCGACTTCGGTTCTCGGCTGGCTCGAACCTCCGCTCGAAACAAATGGTCCGGATTGAAGGCACGCTGTTCTCACCGGGCTCGACGCTGGGAACAATTCGCCTGTTCCGCTTCGCTATTGCCGAGTCTATGGACGCGCATGGCCAGTATCGCGCTGTACAGTCCCAAAGGCGGCGTCGGCAAAACGACGCTCGCGGTGAACCTCGCCTGGTCTGCCACCGCACGTTCGCGCCGGCGCGTGCTGTTGTGGGATCTCGATCCGCAGGCGGCCGCCTCCTTCATCCTCGCCCCCAGGGCGAAAGCGCGGGACGAGGCGCGTGCGATCCTCGAGAAGGACATCGCGCCCGAGGAGCTGATCCAGCAAACGCCTTTTTCCTTGCTCGATCTGTTGCCGGCGGACGCGTCTTTGCGCGCGCTCGACGCGGTGTTTGCCGAGATCGATCGCAAGAAGCGCCTGCTGCGCCTGATCGAGCATTTGCAGCGATCCTATGATCATATGCTCGATTGCCCGCCGGGCCTGGGGCTCGCCAGCGATCAGATCATTCGCGGCGTCACGCTGATCTTGGCGCCGATGATCCCGTCCGCGCTTTCGCGCCGCGCATTCGCCGAACTGCGGACGCATCTCGACGTCGCGCATAAGGGCGGCCCGCCGACCTTCCCGGTCTTCAATATGGTCGACCGCCGCCGCCGGGTGCATCGCGAAGCCTCGCGGAGCGATCCGAAATGCCCGGTTGTCCCGATGGCGAGCGCAGTCGAGCTGATGGGCGAGCTTCATGCCCCGCTCGGCTCCTACGCCCCCAAAAACCCTGCCGCCGTGGCGGCCGATCAGCTCTGGGTTAGCATCGAGCGTTCGACCGCGCGACTGAAGCGATCATGAGGGTCGATCGGTCAGGCGATAGGCCAAGCGCCAGCCATTGAATGCGCCGAGGCGCAAATTTGGGTGGGCGCGGGCTCCCCTTCAACCATCTGTTAAGCAGCGCCGCGTTAACGCTCGCGGCCATGGCAGACGCATTCGAGCGCGATCTTTCGCAAAGCATAACCTTCCTGCTGGCGATTCAGGATGATGGCTTTGCCAAACGCTTCGCCATTCTCTTGACGGCGGGCGAGCTCCTGTATGTTGTTCAGGGTGATGAGCGGTGGGAATGCACCGCCGAAAGCGTAGCCCGGCTCATCGTCAGGTTGCGCGGCCGGGGCGAGAGCCATCTCATCTTCTCGAGCAGCCACAATCCCGCGGACGCCTATGTCGAAGATGAAGTCGTGCTGCGCGCGCTCCATCATCTCGGCTGGCGGATTGAAAAGAAGCCCGCGGAAAAGCAGCAGGATGTGCGTCTCACTCTATCTGCGGGTGCCGAGAGATTGCGCGCTCACGGCTGAGCACCGCCGATCCCTTCTTTCCGATACCATTTCACGAAGAAATGATGCGGGCGTCACCGGCGTCAACCGTAAAGCTCTGCCGAACCGAAAGAGGCGCGTCGCGCCGGCGAACGCTTTCGAGCACCTTATAATCGGTGCGCCAGCGCTGTTGGTTGATCTCGCACATGATGTAACCGCGCTGATCATTGATGAACTTGAGATGCGGATTGTTGGCCAGGATCACATCGGATCCCGGTCTACGGTCCGAGCCATCGCCACCGGAGCTGATCGAAGTCGAGACGAATTCCACCGCGACTGGCGCTTCGTCACCGGCTGACAGTTCGCCAGCATAATTCTGATGCTCGTCGCCCGTCGTGACGATGACGTTGTGGATGCCGTGCTGCTTGATGTGGTTGAGCAAGCGCGTGCGGGCAGCGGGATAGCCCGCCCAGCTATCCAGATTGAAGGTCGGCTCGCCGCCTGCGCTGATTCGCCGGTCGAGCGGCATCATCATCACCTGGTTGGCGATCAGTCTCCACTGCGCGGTGCTCCTCCTCAGACCTTCGAAGAGCCATTTTTCCTCGGATGCGCCCATGATCGTCCGATCGGGCGCCAACGCCTCGCGGCAGAGCGGTTTTAACCCGTCGTCGCACGTCTGGTCCATCCGGTATTGACGGGTATCGAGGAGATGAACGTCGAGCAGCTTGCCGTAATTGGCGCGGCGATAAATCTGGGTCGCGGTGCCGCGCGGAAAGGCGGTCCGCCTGAGCGGCATATGCTCATAATAGGCTTGCGCCGCAGCCTGCCGCCGCAGATCGAAGATCTCGGGCGGGGTGCCGTTCTGATCATGATCGCTCGCCCAATTATTGTGGGTCTCGTGATCGTCCCACGTCACCCACCAACTGTGCGCCGCGTGCGCGGCCTGCAGATCGGCGTCCAGCTTATATTGCGCATAGCGCGTGCGATAATCATCGAGGCTGTAGACCTCGTCACCGGCATGCTCGCGAACGACGGGAATTGGCAGACCATCCGTACCCAAGGTCGTCGCCCGATGCCGGTTTTCGTAGATATAGTCGCCATAGTGCCAGACGAAGTCGAGCTCTTCGCCGGCAATGTGGCGGTAGGCAGTGTAATAGCCATCCTCATAATTTTGGCAGCCGCAGGCAACGAAGCGAACGCGATCGAGCATTGCGCCGGGCTGAGGCAGCGTCCGGGCGCGACCGGGATTGCTGCGCTCGCCGCCCGCCGTGAAGCGATACCAATAGGGCCGGTCGGCTTGCAGGCCGGCCAGTTCGACATGAACCGAATGAGCAAGCTCGGGGCGGGCGAGTTGCTGACCTTTCGCGACGATCTTGGTGAAGCGTGCATCCTCGGCGACTTCATAATCGACCGGGAATGGCGCCATCGGCATGCCGCGATGTGGATCGAGCGGCCGGGGCGCCAGCCGCGTCCAGATGACGAAGCCATCCGGGGAAGGATCGCCCGATGCGACACCAAGCGAAAAAGGTTGGTCGGCGAAGATCGTCTGCGCACGAAGGATGGCCGGCGCGCCCATGCTTGCGCCTAATCCGATCAAGGCCTGCCGCCGGGTCAAAGACGGCAAATATTCATGAACACCCCTCATCCGTGCGCTCCGCCAGTTGCTTGCCCCAAGCTCACCCGTTCTGGGAAAGCCGACCATGTCGGGGATAGCGGCGCTTTGTGACAGTGAGGACGGCTAGTCTGCCCCATAGTGCGAGGATGCACTTCAAAGCGCTGTTAATTCGGCATGAAAAACAGCATCGAAAGCCATAAACCGCGTCTGAGCGGGCCGTTTACGCGCCGAAACGAATCCAGACATCTCTGACATGTAACCGTGCTTCGGTAATGACAGCGCTCGAAAACTGTCTGGGGGAAAGAGAAATTAATGATGGGGTCTGCCGCGGGCGCACAGCAATTATCTTCCACGGGGCGTATGGCTGCGTTTCTCGTCATGCTTCTCATTGCTACGATCGCGCTGGCGTTGGCGTTTCATGCCGTCGCCCCGCCACGATATGGCCACACCGTGCTGGACGCGAGCAAAGCCGTCTTTGCTTTGCACTCTACCATCGATTCATGGCTGCCGATGGGCAATGCGCTGCAGGTGTGGCGAAGCCCCGAAGGGCATGACATTTACGCGAAGGTCTTCTTCGCACCCGTGGATGCATATCAGTACCCGCCAGCGGCCCTCTTCTTCGCCATGGCGGTCGGAGCCGTGCCCTCCGAGGTACCCACTCCGTTCGAAACTCTCTCGCTGTTGATCTCGCTTGGCCTGGTCGCCCTGGGCACGAGCCACATCCTTGAACGCGTTATGATGCTGAAGGGGATGGCCTTGGGCGGATGGAGCAAACGAATAGTCCGTGCGGGGTTGGTCACGGCGTTGATGCTGACCTTCTATCCGGTGGTGCGGGCGTTTCAGCTTGGGCAAGCGCAGCTCTGGATCGACGCAGCTTTCACCCTTGCATTGGCCTTATGGCGTCGTGGGAACAAAGCCATTAGCGGCGTCCTTATTGGCGTCGCTTGTCTCATTAAGCCGTAACTGGGTCTGCTGCTGCTATGGGCGCTTCTCCGCAAAGAATGGCAGTTCGCCGCCGGCCTGGCTGCGTTTTGCGCGATAGCGTTCGGCATATCCCTGATCTACTTCGGCCCCGAAAACCATTTGAGCTATCTCAACGTCCTTTCGCATCTTTCCGAGCATGGCGAATCCTACAGAGCCAATCAGTCGATCAATGGCTTGCTTGGTCGGTTCATGTCCCTTCACGATCCCGCGAGCTTCAACAATCTTGAGTGGCGGGAGAGTCTGCCGCCCTACCACCCTATTATCTATATCGGCACCGTCATGTCCTCGCTGATCATATTGGTCCCCGCCCTGGTTTGGAGATCGACAAATGCTGTCATGCCGAGGGCTGTGGACTTCTGCACCATGGCCATCAGCAGCACGATGGCGTCGCCAATCGCGTGGGAACATCACTATGGCATCATCTTTCCGATCTACCCCGTCATGATGGTGGCCGCCTGGCAGCGGCCCATCCTGCTCGCCGTGCTTGCAACCAGCTATGTTATCGCAAGCCACTATCTGCCTGTCTCGTATAAGTTCGCCCACACGGCTCTTAACGTCGTGCAGTCCTATCTGTTCTTTGCGGCCTTGCTCCTGCTCGGCGTGATGTACCGCTTCCGGTCAAGTGCTGTGCAAACGAGCCAGTCTTCCGAACACATTGACTCCTACGGCGAATTTACGCGTAGCTCCTGGG
>CBFRWL010000094.1:0-8540 GCA_965727025.1 uncultured Sphingomonas sp. | reverse complement strand
CTAGCTTGCCGAGCATCATCGGCCGCTTAAAATTTCCGAGATAATTCTTTGACCCACGCCCGGCTCAACCGGAGAACACGCTTCAAGAAGAGACTTTCGTCAATCCCTTGCGGCGGATCGCCGTTCCTGCAACCAACAGGCTGGAAATCAGCGCGATGGCCGGCAAAGCTGGTGCGAGCGCGGGGGCCGGCGCCGGGCGGTTAACCGGACGCGGGTGAAGCTTGGGCTTTGCGATCTTGGCAGACAGCGCCGGTGATCCCGCGCTTATGAGCATAAGGATTGCTATTGCATAACCAGATTTTAGCAAGATGCGCTCCTCCGCCGCTACGATCACTCGCAACGATGGTTTAAAGCGCGAAAGCGCCGTTGGTTCCGCCAATTTCAGGCCGTACCGAAACGGGACAAATCTTGAAATGCCTGTTGGTTCCCGCAGCGTAGCGAAATGCGGCGGGCTGCTCTCAAGAGAGCATCTGGATAATGCCCGAAAAGTCGCGGCCCGCATTGCCGCTGTTAGCGTAAACCTGATAGAGCGCCTCCGCGGCAGCACCCATCGGCACTGCTGCATCGACATCCTGCGCCGCCTGAACCGCAAGCTTCAGATCCTTGAGCATCAGCCCGGCCGCGAACCCGCCTTGATAATCATTATCGGCAGGCGTTTTGGGTCCCACGCCGGGAACCGGGCAATAGGTCGTCATCGACCAGGACTGGCCCGAAGCCGTGGATGCGATATCGTAGAATGTCTGCAGATCGAGGCCCAATTTCTGCGCCATCGCAAAAGTTTCGCAGGTGGCGATCATGCTCGCGCCGAGCAGCATGTTGTTGCAGATCTTGGCGGCCTGCCCCGCCCCGCTTGCGCCTGCATGAATGACATTCTTGCCCATCAAGGCGAGGATAGGCTGCGCGCGGCTGAAATGTTCCGCTGAGCCGCCAACCATGAACGTCAGCGTGCCTGCCGCCGCACCGGCTATGCCGCCCGACACGGGTGCATCGATCATGTTGTAGCCCTTGCCCGATGCGGTAACCGCTACTGCCTTGGCGGTTGCCACGTCGATCGTCGAGCAATCGATCAGCAGCGCCGAGGCCGGAGCCGTGCCGAACACCTCGCTCTCATAGACGCCTTTGACATGCTTGCCCGCAGGCAGCATCGTGATCACGAACTCCGCCTCGGCCACCGCGGCGGCGGCGGAAGCTTCGGCTTTGCAACCGCTCGCTACGGCACGCTGAAGCGCATCCTCCGAGAGATCGAAGGCACGAACATCATGTCCGCCCTTAGCAAGATTGGCAGCCATGCCGCCGCCCATGTTTCCAAGCCCGATAAACGCGATCCGTGCCATATCTGGCGATCCTCCGGTGGGGTGTAGGTTCAGCGTCCTTTCCAGACGCCCTGACGCTTCTCGACAAAGGCGGCCATGCCTTCCTTCTTGTCCTCGGTCGCAGTCAAAATCTGGAACAGCCGGCGCTCGGTCAGCAGACCTTGGTTGAGGCCGGTCTCGAACGCGGCGTTGACCATCTCCTTGTTGATCATCGCAGCCATTGGCGGCATCGACGCGATCGTGGACGCCGTCTTCAAGGCTTCGCCGACCAGATCGGCGGCAGGCACGACCCGCGCCACCAAGCCGGATCGCTCGGCTTCCGCCGCATCCATCATCCGGCCGGTCAGGCACATTTCCATCGCCTTGGCCTTGCCAACTGCGCGCGTCAGCCGCTGAGACCCGCCCATGCCGGGGGCGACAGCGAGCTTGATTTCAGGCTGGCCGAACTTGGCCGTGTCGGCGGCGATGATGAAGTCCGCCATCATCGCGAGTTCGCAGCCGCCGCCCAGCGCGAAGCCCGCCACCGCTGCGATCCACGGCTTACGGGTGGAGCTAACGTGCGAGGTCCATTGCGAGAAAAAATCCTCGAGATAGAAATCGGCAGCCGCCTTTTCCGACATTTCCTTGATGTCGGCGCCGGCCGCGAATGCTTTCTCGCTCCCGGTGAGAACCGCGCAGTGCTGCGACGGATCTGCATCATAGGCTGCGAAGGCCGCGATCAGATCCGTCAGAACCTGTGAATTGAGCGCGTTTAGGGCCTGCGGCCGGTTGAGCGTGATGAGCGTGACAGCGTCGCGCTGCTCCACCAGGATGGTCTCGTAAGTCGCCATGCTATGCTCCTGATCAGTGAAAGGGCGTCCATTCCTCATCCGCCGGTAGCGGAGCGAAGATCTGGTCGACAAGATGATCGGTTACCCCTTCGGGCGTTGCCGGATCCCATTTCGGGCTGTTGTCCTTGTCGATGATCAGGGCGCGAACACCTTCGATGAAATCGTGCCGCTGGCAGATATGCGCCGCCACGCGATACTCGACCTTCATCTCCTCGGCAAAATCCACATGGTCGCGGCCTTGCGCCAACAGCCGGAGCGATACCTTGCAGGTTTGCGGAGACTTGGTCGCAAGCGTAGCCAGCTCCTTCTGCGCCCATTCGCTGCCATCGGCTTTCAGCGCCGCCAGCACGTCCTCATACCGATCGGCGGCAAACAGACGATCGATCTTTTCACGATTGCCCACAATCCGAGCCTCGGGCGGGGCGACGGCAAAATCGGCGACGACAGTGTCGATCTCGGCCGGATTCGCGATCAACGCATGCTTGAGTTCGTCCAGCCGCTCGCTCGGGACATAATGCGTCGAAAGGCGCAGCGCGACACATTCCGCTCCGTCGATCCGGGCGCCCGTCAGCGCAAGAAACTCGCCCGTGCGGCCGGGCAGGCGCGAGAGATACCAGCCTCCGCCCACGTCGGGAAACAAGCCGATACCACTCTCCGGCATGGCGTACATCGTCCGCTCGGTCGCGATCCGGTAATTGGCAGGCTGCGAGATGCCGACGCCGCCGCCCATGGTGATGCCGTCCATGAACGCGATCACTGGCTTGGCATAGGTGAACAGCAGATGGTTGAGCCGATACTCGTCATGGAAGAAGCGCCGCGCCGCAACGCCATCGCTCGCGCCACTCTCCGCGATCAGCCGGATATCACCCCCGGCGCAAAAGCCACGGCCTTCCGCGTGATCGATCATGACGAGCCGGATTGCAGGATCCTCGCGCCATTCAAGCAGCGCATCGCTCATCGCGACGCACATTTCCCGCGTCAGCGCGTGAATCGCTTTCGGGCGGTTGAGGCGCAGGCGACCGACGCTGCCCTCGACCAGGATCAGCACCTCGTCCGTCATTGGCGCAACATTTCGCGGGAGATGATCACGCGCATGATCTCGTTGGTGCCCTCCAATATCCGGTGAACCCGCAGGTCGCGGAAGAAGCGCTCGATCGGATAATCCTGCAGATAGCCGTAGCCGCCATGAAGCTGAAGCGCGCGATCGGCCACGGTCATGCCCGTGTCGGTCGCAAGTCTTTTGGCCATGGCCGCGAACTTGGTTTTGTCGGCCGCATTGTCGCTGACTTTGGCCGCAGCTGCGTACAACAAGGTGCGCGCCGCCTGCAGTTCGGTTTCCATGTCAGCCAGCGTGAACTGGGTAGCCTGAAAATCTGCGATGGGCTGGCCGAACTGCTTGCGCTCCTTGGTGTAACGCAGCGCTTCATCGAGACAGCGTTGCGCGCCGCCCAGCGAGCAGGCGCCGATATTGAGCCGGCCGCCGTCCAGACCTGCCATGGCAATGCGAAAGCCCTCTCCCTCAGCACCAATCCGATTGGCCGCGGGCACGCGCACGCCGTCAAAATTGACCTGCGCGGTCGGCTGCGAACGCCAGCCAAGCTTTTTCTCCTGCGCGCCAAAGCTGACGCCGGGCATGTCCTTCTCGATCGCGAAACAGGAGATACCCTTGGGCCCGTCCTCGCCGGTGCGGACCATGGTTACATAGAGATCGTTTTCGCCGCCGCCAGAGATAAATGCCTTCGATCCGCTGACGATATAATGATCCCCATCTCGAACCGCCCTGGTTTTCAGGCTTGCGGCGTCCGATCCGGCGCCTGGCTCGGTCAGGCAATAGCTCGCGATCCGATCGCAGGTAACGAGCGACGGCAAATATTTCGCCTTGACCTCGGCCGCGCCGAAACGATCGATCATCCAGGAGGCCATGTTGTGGATCGAGATGAACGCCGAAGTCGAGGGGCAGCCATAGGCCATCGCTTCCATGATCAGCGCCGCCTCCAGCCTGCCCAGCCCGATCCCACCAAATTCTTCGGACACGTAGATCGCCGCGAAGCCAAGCTCGGCCGCGGCCTTCACCACATCGCGTGGGAAATGATGGTCCTCATCCCATTTGGCCGCATTCGGCGTGATGGCGTCAGCGGTGAACCGCTGCGCCATTTCCTGGATCGCGCGTTGGTCTTCGGTCAAATCGAACTGCGACATCCACCAGCTCCTATCATCCCATAGTCGGAATGACGAAGCTCGAATCTCCTGTCGCCGAACCGTCCGGCCAGCGCTGGGTGACGGTTTTGACCTTGGTCCAGAACTTCACGCCTTCCATGCCGTGCTGGTTGGTGTCCCCGAATGCCGAACGCTTCCAGCCGCCGAAGGTGTGATAGGCCACCGGCACGGGAATGGGAACGTTGACGCCGACCATGCCCACGTTGACGCGCGCTGCAAATTCGCGCGCTGCATGGCCGTTGCGCGTGAAGATGGCCACGCCATTGCCATATTGATGCTGCGACGGCAGCGCCACCGCCTCCTCGAAATCGGCTGCACGCACGATCTGCAGAACCGGCCCGAAAATCTCTTCCTGATAGGTGCGCATGCCGGTCTTGACCCGATCGAACAAAGTCGGGCCGACGAAAAAGCCCTCCTCATGCCCCTGCAGCTTGAAGCCACGGCCATCGACCACCAGCTCGGCGCCTTCATCGACGCCCATCTGGATATAATTTTCGATCCGCTGCTTGTGAGCTGCGGTCACGACCGGGCCGTAATGCGCATCGGCATCGGTCGAAACCCCCACGCGCAGAGCCTCAATTGCCGGAATGAGCTTTTCGCGCAGCGCATCGGCGGTCTTCTCGCCGACTGGCACCACCACCGGCAGCGCCATGCAGCGCTCGCCGGCCGAACCGAATGCCGCGCCCGCGAGGTCGTTGACGACCTGATCGAGATCGGCGTCGGGCATGACGACCCCGTGGTTCTTGGCTCCGCCCATCGCCTGGACGCGCTTGCCGGCGGCGACACCGCGCTGATAGACATAATGGGCGATATCGGAGGATCCGACGAAGCTTACCGCCGCGATGTCTGGATGATCGAGGATGGCGTCGACCATCTCCTTGTCGCCCTGCACGACATTGAGCACCCCATCCGGCAGGCCCGCTTCCTTCATCAGCTCGGCAAGCCGGACCGGCACCGAGGGATCACGCTCCGACGGCTTCAGAATGAAGGCGTTGCCGACCGCGATCGCCACCCCGAACATCCACATCGGGATCATCCCGGGAAAGTTGAACGGCGTAATGCCGGCGCCGATGCCAAGCGGCTGGCGCATCGAATAGACGTCGATCCCGGGGCCGGCGCCGATCGTATATTCGCCTTTGAGGACATGCGGGATGCCGCAGCAGAATTCGATCACTTCGAGGCCGCGCTGAATATCGCCCTTGGAATCGGCGATGACCTTGCCATGTTCCGATGACAGCAGATGTGCCAGCGAATCCATGTTGGCTTCGACGAGCTCCTTGAACCGGAACATGACGCGCGCACGGCGCTGCGGGTTCACCGCCGCCCAGCTGGGTTGCGCCGCCTTGGCCGCATCGACAGCTTTCTGCAGCTCGGTGGTGCTACCAAGCGCAACCTTTGCCTGAACCTGCCCGCTATTCGGATCGAACACGTCGCTCTGGCGAGCGCCGCCGCCCAGCGTCGCACCGGCGACGAAATGCTCCACGATACGCATGAGAGTTCCTCTCGAATCCTGATGGCTTGATTCTCTCAGGCACCATGGGCAAATGTGGAAATGCAATCAATCGGGTAAAATTGAATGAATGAACTGCGAAATCGCAGCACCCTCGATTGGGACGACGTCCGCATCTTCCTCACTGTCGCCCGTTCGCGAAGCATCGCAACCGCCGCGCGCAGCCTCTGTATAGACCCCACCACCATCAGCCGCCGCCTTGCCCGGCTGACGGCTTCGGCGGGCTTCGCCTTATTCGAAACGGTCGGCGGCAACCGGCAACTCACGGAACGTGGGCTTCAGCTCTACGGCCATGCCGAGGCGATGGAAAACGAAGCCCTGTCCGCCTTTGGCGAAGTGGACGGCAAGCCCGAAGGCATTCTTGGTCAGGTCCGGCTCAGCGTCGCCGAGGGTTTGGCGACTTGGGTGCTCGCGCCGCGCATGGCTGCCTTTCAACGTGAACACCCCCATCTCCAGGTCGATCTGGTCACCAGTTCCGGACTGCTCAATCCGTCGAAGCGCGAAGCCGATATTTCGGTCATGCTTGCCCGCCCCCGCTCGGGCAAGCTGCTTGCGCAACGGCTCGTGAACTACCGCCTCGGGCTCTACGCTTCAAAGGCCTATCTGCTGCAACGGGGAGTACCCAAAGCCGTGGGCGATCTGCAAGATCACGTGCTGGTGGGATATGTGCCCGATTTTGTCTACGCCCCGGAGCTGGACTATCTCAGCGAGGTTGCGCTCGGTCTCGAGGCGCGGATCCGTAGCACCAGCATCAACGTCCAGCACCGGCTGATCGTCGAAGGTGCTGGCATCGGCGTCCTGCCCCGGTTCATGGCGGCTGGCGACGAACGCCTGACCGAAGTGCTGCCCAAGGATGTCGGCATCGAGCGCAGCTTCTGGCTGGTCACCCATAGCGACATGCGCCGGCTGGCCCGGATCGAAGCGGTCGCCAGCTGGCTCAAGCGCTGTGTTGCAGGAATGTCATAGGTCTTGCGGACGAGACATGTTCATGGCCTATTCAAAGGCCTGACGCTATCGTGCGAGAAATGGTTATTAAAAGCGGCGTTCTTCTTGCCTTCATCGTGGCAATTTGTTTCCCTGCGGTGAGCTCAGCCGGGCCCCGCCGCAGCGAGCATGAGGCCGCCTATTCGGCGGCACGCTCGGGCGCCATCCTGCCCTTCCCCGAAATCCGTCATCGTGTCATGCCGCGGATGGGGGGAGCTTCGCTCATGGGGTTCGATTATGATGAAAATGACGCAGTCTATACGCTCAAGCTGATGCGGGGCGGTTCGGTCATCTGGGTCGATGTCGACGCGCGCACCGGCACCATCCTCGGCCGCTCGGGGGATTAGGCCGTAGCAGGGCGCTTGCCGCGCGCACCCATTTCGGCCATTTCGGGATTGTCTCACCCGTCCTGCATGGGGATGAAAGCATATGCGAGTTCTAATTGTCGAGGATGAGCCCAATCTGGGCCGCCAGTTGAGGGCTACGCTTGAAGGCGCAGGCTATGCCATAGATCTCGCCACCGATGGCGAGGATGGTCATTTTCTTGGCTCGACCGAAAGCTATGACGCGATCATTCTCGATCTCGGTCTGCCGGAGATCGATGGCCTCACCGTGCTCGATCGCTGGCGCAAGGATAAGATCGATACGCCCGTGCTGGTGCTGACCGCGCGCGATAGTTGGTCGGACAAGGTGGCAGGGCTTGACGCCGGCGCCGACGATTATCTCGCCAAGCCCTTCCAGACCGAGGAGCTGATCGCCCGGCTGCGCGCGCTCATCCGTCGCGCGTCGGGCAACGCTTCCTCGGAACTGATCGCCGGCGATATCCGGCTCGATACGCGATCGGGAAAGGTCACCAAAGCGGGCGAACCGGTCAAGCTTACGGCCCAGGAATATAAGCTGCTCTCCTATTTGCTCCATCACAAGGGCAAGGTGGTCAGCCGCACCGAGCTGATCGAACATATCTACGATCAGGATTTCGATCGCGATTCCAACACCATCGAGGTGTTCGTCACGCGCATCCGCAAGAAACTGGGCGCGGACGTGATCAGCACCATCCGCGGGCTCGGCTACTCGCTCGAAGACCCCGCCGCCTGATCCGGGGCAGCGGATGAACGCTTCCGCGCCTGCCCCGACCGTGCGTTCGACCGGATCGCTCACGCGGCGCATGATCCTCGCTGCGGCGCTATGGATCATGGTGCTGTTGGTGGGTGGCGGGGTCGCGCTCGATCGCGTGCTGAAGGACGCGGTCGTCAGCAATTTCGACGCGCAGCTCGATTATGTGCTGACAGCCATGATCTCGTCCGCCGAAATCGGCCCGGACGGCGAGGTTCGTTTCAGCCGCCCGCTGGGTGACCAACGTTTCCTGGAGCCTTATTCGGGGCTCTATTGGCAGGTTTCCGCCAACGGCGTCGAACCATTCCGATCGCGTTCGCTCTGGGACCGGGCGCTGCCGATCGGCCACATGTCGCCCGACGACGAACTTCACATTTACGAAAGCGATGCCTTCGGAAACGATTCGCTACGCATCCACGAGCGCAATGTGCGCCTGCCGCATTCGCAACGGCTGTGGCGCTTTCAGGTTGGCCAGAGCCGCGAAGAGCTGAACCAGCAGATTGCGGTCCTGCGCCGGACGCTGCTCCGGTCCTTCATGCTGCTGGGGCTTGGCTTGCTCGCCATGGCCGCGGT
>CBFRWL010000093.1:0-8690 GCA_965727025.1 uncultured Sphingomonas sp. | reverse complement strand
GACCACGGTCCCGCCCCGGATCACCAGATCAAAATCGGACATCTCCACCTCCTCGAAAACGACAAGAAAACAGCGCATTCTTTGCGCCTGGCACCGTATTTCGCGCCGTCCAGGCAGTGCTCGCACTCAATATTCGGGCGATATCGCCCCGTGGATGACCTGCACGGGAATGCCACCCATGCGTGGTATTCCCGTGACGGGATCATAGCCGTCGTCCGCCGAGCTCAGCCGGCCGGTATTGCCGCCGGTCTGGCGCGGACGGTCCGATCCCGGATTGGCCCCGAAGCCGTGCGACATCGAGATCATGCCAGGCCGCAGCGCACCCTCGCCCTTCACGATCGCTTCGATCTCGCCATGCGGCGAGCGAAGCCGCACGCAATCCCCATCCGCAAGCTTCAGCCGCGCGAGGTCGGCCGGATGCATATAGGCCGGATTGACCCCGTCGCCGGCCAGTTTGGCGATCTGGCGGCCGAAGCTGTTGAGAATGTTGTTGGTGCGGCGCGGCAACAGGCGGAAAGGATAATCTGCTTCGATCGCGCGATTGTCCTCATCCAGGACTGCGGCGAGTTCCTCCAGCATCGGTGCGGCGCCCAGCTCCAGCCGGTCATCGTTGCCCGGCTCACGCGGTGCGACGCGCTGGTCGCTCTCGAAGATGTGGCCGTCGGGATATTGCTTCACCCGCTCCAGCGGGATGCGCGATCCCTGGCAGGATAGCTCGATCAGCTGGTCGGTGGTCGGCTTGGGGCCGGTGGGATCGAGGGTGAAGCTCAGCGGTGCATGCTCGGCCTGCGGGCCGTTGCCATAATAGAGCGTCACCGGAATCTCAGTGCCCATGCGCTGGGCGATCCCCCAGAAGAATTCCCAGTCTTCAATCACGTCGCTGCCCTCGGGCGGATCTACGATAGCCGGGGTGTAGGCTGCGTAGGGTTCCGGAAAGCCGCGCGTGGTCCCATAATATTTCACGCCTTCGGGCATGTAGGTGGTCATCGGCGTCTCGAGCGAAAGCTTAGGCGCGATGACGTAGTGGGAAAGCTCGGCGGTGGCTGTCATCTCGGTGTCGATGGTGACGAGCAGATCGAGCGCATTCAGCGCGGCAAACGCCTTGGCCTGATCTGGCCAGGCCATCATCGGGTTGCCGCCGCCGACGATCAAAGCCTTCACCTGCCCCGGCCCCGGCATCAGGATCTCGTCGGACAGCGCGGCGGCGGAGAGGCCGCTCACGCAGCCTCCCAGGCCTCGCACGCGCAGTTTCGGTTCGAAGCCCCAGCCCTGGAAGGCCGGCCAGGGCTGAGCGCGCGCGGTGAAGCCGGGTAACAGCACGTTGGGCTTAGCCAAGACCTCGCCCTCGCGCGCCCAGTGGCCGCACAGGGTGGCGAGGCAGAGCGCAAGATATTCGGTGAGCGTCGAGTGGGTGGCGAAGCTCGGACCGGTGCCGCAGCTTACACCGGCATTCTTGGCGCCGGCGAAGATGCGCGCGGCCTCGACGATCTGGCTTGCCTCGATCCCGGCGCGCTCGGCGGCATATTCGGGCGTGAACGGCTCGACCGCGTCGCGTAGCGCGTCAAGACCCTTGGCGTTGGCGACGACGAAATCGCGATCGACCAGATCCTCCGCCAGGATCACACGGATCATCGCGGAGAGGATCGTCGGGTCTTCGCCGGCGCGCGGCTGCATGTGGATATGCGCGCGCTTGGCAGTCTCGCTGGCGCGGGGATCGATCACGATCAGCTTGGCTTCCGACGCCTGCATGTCCTTGAGCACGCGGCCAGGATTCTGGCCGGGAAAGCCGGGCGACTTGCTGATCACGGGGTTGATGCCGACGAGCAGCCAGGCGTCGGCGGCGGCAAAGGGGCGCTGGCCCGCCTGCCACATGCCGTGATGGGCGAGCGCGATCAGGATGCCGGGCTTGTCGATCGAGCCTGCCGTGAAGAACATCGAGGAGCCGAGGCCCTTCAGCCAGCCGCCCGCAATCGAGTTGGAGATCACGAAGGGCACCGTTCCCATGCCGACATAGACGGCGATGGAGCGAGGCCCGTGCTCATCGACGATCTCTTGCAGTTTGGCGGAGATCTCGTCCATTGCCGTCTCGGCGCCGATCCGCTGGAAGCCGCCGTCGGTGCCGCGTTTGAGCGAATGGAGCAGGCGCTGCTCCCCATAATGCTGTTCCGGCAGGGCGCGGCCCTTGGGGCAGGTATAACCCCCATAGAGCGGCGCGCGCGGATTGCCCATGATCTTGGTCGCGCGACCGTTCTCCACTGTGACCTGGATCGGGCAGAAGGCAGTGCACAGCCGGCAGAGGCTGGTGCGGACGTCGACGCCGGCTTTCGTCGTCCTCATGTGAACATCACCATGCAGCGTGCAGTGGCCCCACCGCGAAGCGCGCCGAAGGCAAAGTCGATCTCGCCGAGAGCGATGTGCCGGGCGACGAGACATCGCCGATCGGCGCTGCTTCGATCCGGATCCGGAGCAGCGTTTCGTATAGAGCCGGCTGGTCGAGATCGGCCGGAGCAAGGCGCGCGACAACGCTACCGAGGGCCAGGCCATCCCGCATCCGATCAATGGCTAAGCCCATTTGCCTCTCCTCGCGCGCCCATTTGCGGACATGCGTTCAGTCCACCAACCGCTTCACCTCCCGGTCGCGGTCCAGCGCGGGATCGAGATAGCGGCCGACCTTGTAATCGCCGGCGATGGTGGTGCGGCGTGCGTGCCGCTCGACATCGAGGGGCACGCCGGTGGCCGAGTGGACCATCCGCCAATTATCCCACACCATCATGTCGTTCTTCTGCCACTGGTGGAAATAGGCGAAGCGAGGATCGCCGATATGTTCGGCAAGCTCGGTCAGCAGCACGTCGCTCTCCGCCTTATCCATCCCCAGCACATAGCGTGCGTGCATCGGCGAGAGCTTCAGCACCTTGCGGCCGGTCTCGCGCTGAGTGATGACAAGGGGATGGACCACGGGTGGGAAATCCCATGCGCCGCCGCCCTTCGTCTTGATGTCCAGGCGGCGGATATCCTTGGGGAAGCCGAACTGGCCCGAACAGAAGTCCGGGTTGAACTCGTAAACCACTTCGAGATCCGCAATTCGCGCCTTCATCGCGTCGGAAAGCCGGTCATAGGCGGCGATGGCGTCGCTGAAGCCGGTCTCCCCCATCGTCGTTGCCGGGATGGTCATCCGCAGTACCGCGCCGCGAACGATGGTCGGCATGAACGCCTGATCCCAATGCCAACCAAGCCAACCGGCAAGATCTATGCCGCCGACATTGTAGAATGGGGCAGGGCGCCCGGTTTGATCGGCCGGATCATAGGCCAGGGTCATCATGAACTTGTTGGTCGGATCGTTGAGGTCGGCGGTCGCCGCTGGTTCCATTTCTCCGAAGATTGAACTTAGCCGCATGTGCGCTTCGTCATCCTGATCGGCACCACGGAAAAGCAGGATGCCGGCGTCGATCCAGGCCTCATGGATGGCGCGGCGGGTGGACTCGTCGATCGGCTTGGACAAGTCCACGCCGATGATCTCGGCGCCGAAATCGGGGGTGAGCGGGCGACGCTCGATCGGCGCGGTGCGGGTCAGTGTGTCGGTCAGCATGCGATGGGCTCCGGTTGAACGATAAGGCGGCGCAAATCCTGCACCGCGCGATAGGCATCGCGGACGGCCTCGCCGATGCGCGCCACCTGCACCGCATCGCCGATGCGGATAGTGGGAACGTCGACGCTGCCGAGCGCGTCTGAAAGCGTGGTGTCGGGCACCAGGCCATGGGCGAGCAGCACGGCGGAGGCCGGCTGCTCGATCATGATTTCGCCGTGCGCGAGCACGACATGCTCACCGTCGATCGAGGTCAGCCGGGTATGATCCATGACGCGAATCGACGGGTTGCTTGCCAGCCGTTGTAGCAGGGCGATGCGGTAGAGCGCCTCGGCGTTACGGGCGAGAAACTTGCGGTCCGATCGCGTGACGAGCAGCACCTGGTGGCCCGCCTTGGCGAGGAACTCGGCCGTCTCGGTGCCCGTCTCGCCGCCGCCGTAAATCAGGATCGGGCGCTCGGCGGAGGAAGGCGGCACAGTTGCCTCGCCGATCAGCACCTCGAACGCGGGCGAGGTCGGAAGATTGCCCCATTCAGCCAGAGCGAGCGGCGCCGGGCGGGAGCCGGAAGCCAGGATCAGCGCATCGGGCATGTCGGCGTCCAGCATCTCGCGGGTGACGGTCGTGCCGGTATGCACGCGAACCTTGCTGCGTTCGATCCGCTTGAGCAGGAAGTCGTGATACCAGAATAATTTGTCCTTGCCCGGCGGCACCGCCGAGGTGATCAGGTTGCCACCTAGACGCTGGCGCTTCTCGTAGAGCGAAACGTCGAAGCCTGCCTGGTCGAGCAGCAGCGCGGCGGCCATCCCGCCCGGCCCTGCACCCACCACCGTCGCGCGCAGCCCCGCGGCGAAATCCTCGATCACCGGCTGGGTTTCATGGCCGCAGCGCGGATTTTCGGCGCAAGCGACGGAGCGGCTCTGCGCCAGTTCGCGGATGCACCAGTTGCATGACGTGCAGGGGCGGATATCGTCGACCAGGCCGCGTTGCGCCTTGATCGGCCACATCGGGTCTGCCAGCAGAGCACGGCCAAGCGAGACCATGTCGGTATCGCCATGGATCACGGCCTGCTCGCATTTGTCGGGCCAGCGCATCACGCCGGCGGTGATCACCGGTTTGCCGGTCGCTTCGCGAATGCGGCGGGCATAAGGAAGGCGATCGCCTTCCTCCACCGACATCGGCTCCAGGATCAGGTGCGCACTCTCCAGAAAGCCCCACGAAATGTCGATCGCGTCGACGCCGACTTCGCACAGGCGCGGCGCGATCTTCTCGCTATCCTCGATGGTGAGGCCGCCCTCGACACCGTCGATCACCGACATGCGGTACAGGAGCGGCTTGCCGTTGAGTTGCGCCTTTACCGCCTTGATGACTTCGGTCGGGAAGCGCAGCCGCCGCTCGAAATCGCCACCCCATTCGTCGGTGCGATGATTCATGAGCGGCGAGAGAAACTGCTGTATCAGATAGCCGTGCGCACCGTGCAGCATTACGCCGTCATAGCCCGCCAGCATGGCCAGCCGGGCGGTGTTGGCGTAGCTCGCGATGATGCGGCGGACTTCGTGATCCTCCAGCGCGCGGGGCTTGCCACTCATGTAGATGCTGTTGAGCGGGATCGCACTGGCCGACACCGGCGACCGGCCGATGATGCTCTCCTTGGTCTGGCGCCCGGCGTGCGAAATCTGGATCACAGCCTTGGCGCCGGCGGCGTGGATCGCGGCGACAAGCCTGGCGTGGCCGGCCTTGTAGATCTCGTTGTCGAGTCTCAGTTGCGGCACGTTGGAACTGAAGCCGTCGCTGCCGTCGACGCAGGTGAACTCCGTGACGATCATCCCTGCTCCCCCGCGCGCCCTTTCCTGATAATAAGCGATGACGTCGGGATTGATCGAGCCGTCGGGGCTGCCGAGATGGGTTTCCATCGGCGCCATCGCGATCCGGTTCTTGAGCGTCAGCGAGCCGATCTGCACGGGCTCGAACAGGCGCGGATAAGCCATTATCCTCTCTCTTTCCTCATCATGTCGTTCGGAAGACTATAGTCCATCTGGTGTTGCTGAATAATACCCTTATTTTCGAACTGACAATTTCGGTGTATTGAATAATCATGGATCGCTTTTCCGCCTTGGAAGTATTGGTCGCGATTGCCGACAGCGGGGGCTTCAACCGAGCGGCGGCGCGCCTCGACATGTCGCCCGCGATGGTTTCGACCCATCTGGCGCGATTGGAAGAGCGGCTCGGTGCCAAGCTGATCGAGCGCACCACGCGCCGGCTCGATCTGACGCCCCAAGGCCGCCATTTCCTCGATGAGGCGCGCACCATTCTTTCGTTGCTGACCCAAGCTGAAACAGCAGTGCGGCGTGGCACGGGCGGGCCGAGCGGACGGGTACAGATCGATGCGCCGGGTGCCATCGGCCTGCGCTTCGTCGTGCCGGCGCTGCCAGCGTTGCGCGCGCTGCATCCCGAAATCGTAATCGATCTCAGTGTCGGCGACCGGGGCACCGTCTTTCGCACCGATGGCTTCGATCTGTTGATCCGGGTAGGCTCGCCCAACGAGGGGCAGGGTCATATCGTGCCGCTGGGCGAGACCCGCTTCGTGCAGATCGCTTCGCCAGACTATCTGGCGCGCCGCGGCACACCCGGGACGCCGGAGGAACTGCTGGAGCACGACCTGGTGAACTATGCGACCGCCGCCAGCCCGATCGGGCATCGCTGGCGCTTCTGGCGGGACGGTGAGATGCACTGGCTGCGCCCGCCCGGCGTCGCCACCTTCAATCATGGCGGCGCGATCGCCGCGGCGGTGGCAGCGGGCGTCGGAATCGGCCAGACATTGGAAATGCTGGTGGCGCCAGAGATCGCCGAGCACCGAGTGGTGCCGATCCTCACCGATTGGAACCGCAACGGCGTGCCGATCCAGCTCGTGATCCCGGAGGATCGCGCCGCGCGTCCGGCGGTGAAGGCCGTCGCGGACTTCCTGCGCGACAATGTCGACTGGAGCGGTCGCCGCTGAGGCGCCGCCGTGATTCAGATGCCCCAAAGCTTCGCGGCGGTACCGCCGACGATCTTCTGTCCTTCCTCGGTGCCGGCGACGTCGAAGATCGCCTTCACGATGCGGCCGGATTCCCCCAGCACGCCTTCGGGGTGAGGGTAGTCGACTGACCACAGCAGGCGATCGGCGCCGATGCGATGGAGCTGCTCCATCGCCACACTATCCTCCATGAAGGTCGTGTAGCAGTTGTTGTGCCAATACCAGCTCGGCGCGTGTGCGAGCCTCGGACGCAGTTCGGTCGCATAGTCGCGCGCCACCTTGTCGGCATTTTCGAGCGTGCCGGCGACCCAGCTTGCGCCCCCCTCGGTGAACACCACCTTGAGATCCGGGAAGCGATCGAACACGCCGGAGAAGACCAGCTGGCCGAACAGCCCGCAGAAAGGCATCAGGTTGGCGTTGAGGTTGGCGCCTAGCGAACCGCGGCCGCTATACTGGATGTAGGCGCCGATGTGGAAGGAGATCGGTATGCCGCTCTCCTGGATGGCAGCCCACATCGGGTCCATTTCGGAGCTGTTGTAGCGCACGCCCTTCGGGCTGACCGGAATGTCCATCGCCTTGAAGCCGAGCGCCTTGATCTTCTGGATGTAATCCTTCGTTCTCTCCGGCCAATAGAAGGTCGGCAACAGGGCCACGGGGAAGAGCCGGTCGGGCGCGGCCTCCTTCCACTCGGCCACCCATTCGTTGGCGACATCGACGCAGCGCGCCCAGAATTCCTTGTCCTCCATGCGGATCAGGCTGTTCAGGCGGCCATGATAGACGATCGATGCCTCGATCCCTTCCGCGTCCATGTCGGCGAGGCGCTTGGAGACGTCCCAAAAACCTTCGCGACCTTCTGGAAAGTCGGAAGGAAGGCCGGGAACATCGTAGTTCTTGCCGTCGAAAGTCAGATGGAAACCGGCCTCATCCTGCCAGAATTTCGGCGCACGATCCTGGTCGACACCCTTTAGGCGATCTTCCCATAGGTGAGGAACCTCCATGACGTGGTCGTCGCTGGAGATGATGCGCGTGCCGGCCGGTGGCGTCCACGACTGGGCCGGGATGATGCGGTCCCTCGGCCACGGCGTGGGCGTGAAGTCGTTCATGTCTTTCCCTCTGGTGTTCGGTATTGGCGCGAGAATAGCCGATTAAATGGCGCCGCGCGGTAGCATTCGCTCAATATCGAGAACGCGATGTTATGCGTTCAGGCGGCGAGATCTTCCTGCAGCTTGTGTGCCGTGTGCGCGAACCGATCGAGATAGTCGTTGATGGCCGCCGCTGCCGTCGAGGTCTGATTCACCTTGCGCTCGATACCTTCGCCAGCCCACCTGGTCGCGTTCCGGCATGACGCGTTCACTGGCCTATTATGACCCGCATTCAGGGAACTCTATCCGTGCAATGGTCAAGGCAACGTGAAGGGCTGCCAAAAAACCGCTTTGGCGATACCTTAATCCCGCCATGCATCGGAGCCATGATCTTCAGCCGCGGGATCGGCCATCACGTCCGAATATATAGGTCGGCATATGGTTAAGAGATGCGCCATACTGGCGCCAACGAAGGAGACGGAATGACGAGCTTGGAAGAACTGAACGCGCGGATTGCTGCCTCCCCTTATAACAGCTGGCTGGGGTTGCGCGCCGTGGCGATCGACCCGGCTGGCGTGACACTGGAAGCCGATACGCGGCCGGAGATGCTCGGCAATCCGGATACCGAGCTTGTGCATGGGGGAGTGGTGTCGGCGATGATCGACGCGACCTGCTCCTACGCCTGGCTCGCCAACGAGGGTGGCTTTGTCTCGACCGTGGACCTCAGGACGGACTTCCACCGCCCGATGCCGAAGGGCCGCATCACCATCCGGGCGGACATCGTACGGGGGGGACGCAGCATCATCACGGTCGATGCCCGCATTGCCGATGCCGACGGCCGCCTTATGGCGAGCGGCCGGGCGGTGATGATGCGTGGGTCGAAGGCGATCGCCGGCTCGGCGGACTGATCCCGCCGAGCATGCGCCCGGATAGCACGCGAACCCTTAGAGCCGCTCGACGATCGTGACGTTCGCCATCCCGCCGCCTTCGCACATGGTTTGAAGGCCGTAGC
>CBFRWL010000092.1:0-8743 GCA_965727025.1 uncultured Sphingomonas sp. | reverse complement strand
GTCGCGGAGCGATTGCGGGAGGAGCGTGCTTGACTGTTGCCATGACCGACGCGGCAGCGTCGCCCGAAGTGCGAAACCAATCCCGGCGGCAGCTTCCGGTGAAGCTGACCGTCAACGGCCAGCGGTATGACTTGCATCTTGATCCCCGCGTCACGCTGCTCGACGCGCTGCGCGAGCACATCCAGCTCACCGGCAGCAAGAAAGGCTGCGACCATGGGCAATGCGGCGCGTGCACGGTCATCGTCGAAGGCCGACGTATCAATAGCTGCTTGACGCTCGCGGTAATGCACGACGGCGAGGAGATCGTCACGATCGAAGGGCTTGGCAGCCCGGAAAACCTGCACCCCATGCAAGCCGCTTTCGTGAAACATGACGGCTATCAGTGCGGCTATTGCACGCCCGGGCAGATTTGTTCGGCGGTTGCCATGCTGGACGAATTGAAAAGCGGCATTCCAAGCCTTGCCAGCACCGATCTTTCCAATCCGAGCTTTTCGGAAGCTGAGGTGAAGGAGCGGATGAGCGGCAATCTCTGCCGCTGCGGCGCCTATTCAAACATCATGGAAGCCATTGCCGAAGTGGCCAAAGGGGAAGGGCTGCCCGCGTGAAAGCCTTCACCTACCAACGCGCGCGTTCTATCGATGAGGCCGTGGAGGCGGCTTCCACGCATCCCGGAAGCAAATTCATCGCCGGCGGCACCAACCTGCTCGATCTCATGAAGCTGCAGATCGAAACCCCTTCGCACCTGATCGACGTCAATCATCTCGGGCTCGACCGGATCGAGCCAAGCGCCGACGAGGGGCTTAAAATTGGAGCGCTGGTGCGCAATACCGATCTTGCCGCCGATCGCCGTGTCCGCAGTGATTATCCGGTATTGAGCCGCGCGCTGCTTGCGGGCGCTTCAGGCCAGCTTCGCAACAAGGCGACAACGGCAGGAAATCTGCTTCAGCGCACGCGCTGTCCTTATTTCTATGACACCAACCTGCCCTGCAACAAACGTCGCCCTGGCAGCGGTTGCGCTGCAATTGGCGGCCACAGCCGAAATCTCGCGATCATGGGCGTGAGTGACGCCTGCATCGCTACCCATCCCTCGGACATGGCCATTGCGCTGCGCGCGCTCGATGCTGTGGTGGAAGTCGCCGGGCCGGGCGGTGCCGCGCGTCGCATCCCGATCGCCGAATTTCATCGCTTGCCGGGCGATACGCCCGACATCGAAACCGACTTGGGCGCTGGCGAGATTATTACCGGCGTCGTGCTGCCGAAGCCAATCGGCGGCCGCCACATCTACCGAAAGGTTCGCGATCGCACATCCTACGCCTTCGCCAGCGTTTCAGTGGCAGCGATCTTCGCTGGCGACGGAAGCCGCCGGTTCGCCTTTGGCGGACTTGCTCACAAGCCATGGCGCGTAGAAGCAGCCGAAGGAGAAGGAACCGCTGATCGCATTGCCGAGGCGGTGCTGGCTGGCGCGCGGACAACCGAAGATAATGACTATAAGCGCCCATTGACCCAGAGGACGCTGAAGGCTGTGTTCGGCGAGGCGGAGGTTCAGGCGTGAAGTTCGATCAGCCCGCCACCACCAATCCGATCGATCGCGAGCGTGTCGTCGGCAAGCCGCACCCGCGGATCGAAGGCCCGCTCAAGGTCAGCGGCCGGGCGCGCTACGCCTATGAGCGGCACGACGCCGCCCCCAATGCGGCTTATGGCTTCGTCGTGGGATCAGCGATTGCGACGGGGTCGATCCGGACGCTGGACACGAGCGTGGCGGAGAATTCACCAGGCGTGCTTGCCGTCGTCACCTACGCGAACGCCGGCAAGCTGGGCCAGTCCGAGGATCATTACGCCCGGCTGTTGGGTGGCCCGCACATTCAGCATTACGATCAGGCGATCGCGCTGGTCGTGGCAGAAAGCTTCGAGCAAGCACGCGATGCCGCGAAGTTGATCCGTGTCGATTATCAGCGGTCGGCCGGCAAATTTGACCTTGAGCAGGAAAAAGGCGGCGCGAAACTCGCGGAGCATTGGGGAGCGCCCACCAGCGCGGGCGACTTCGATAGCGCTTTCCCCAGAGCGGAGGTGCGGATCGATCAGACCTACACTACGCCCGATCAAGCCCATGTGATGATGGAACCTCATGCCACAACCGCGGCATGGGACGGCGACAAGCTTACCTTGTGGACCTCCAATCAGATGATCGCATGGGCTGTACGCGACACGGCTGCGACGTTACTGATCCCTAAGGAGAATATCCGGATAATCTCGCCCTATGTTGGCGGCGGCTTCGGCGCAAAGCTTTGGATCCGCGCGGAAGCACTGCTGGCGGCGCTTGGCGCCAGAGCGGTCAAACGGCCGGTGAAAGTCGCGCTGACACGGCCCCAATCGGTCAATAATACGACCCACCGACCAGCCACGATCCAGCGTGTCCGCATCGGCGCGAGCCGCAATGGCGTGATCAGCGCGATCGCGCACGAAGTCTGGTCGGGAAATCTGCCTGGCGGAAATCCCGAAACCGCGGCGCGCCAGACGCAGTTCCTGTACCGTGGCGATCACCGCAAAACGTCGCATTACCTCGCGCATCTCGATTTGCCGGAGGGAAGCTCCATGCGCGCGCCCGGAGAGGCGGTCGGGCTGCTGGCGATCGAGGTCGCAATGGATGAATTGGCGGAGGCATGCGGGATCGATCCGGTCGAGCTGCGCGTCCGTAACGACGTACAATATGATCCGGGGAAGGGACCATCCCGTCCCTTTTCGAGCCGTAAATTCATCGAATGCCTCAAGATCGGCGCTGAGCATTTCGGTTGGCATCGGCGCCAGGCAAAACCCCGCTCGATACGCGATGGACGCTGGCTTGTCGGGCTCGGCATGGCCTCGGCATTCCGCAATAATCTTACCGCCACATCGGGGGCGCGGGTTCGCATCGACGGCCGCGGCCAGCTTGTCGTGCAAACCGATATGACCGACATCGGCACCGGCAGCTACACGATTATCGCACAGACGGCCGCGGAGATGCTGGGCGTGACGATCGAGGATGTCGATGTACAGCTGGGCGACAGCGCGTTTCCAGTATCGGCAGGATCGGGCGGCCAACTCGGCGCCAACAGCGCGACCGCCGGCGTCTATGCCGCCTGCGTCCTGCTCCGTGAGCAACTCGCACAAAAAGCCGGGTTCAATGCGTCCGACGCCGTCTTCGAAAATGGCAGGATCAGCGCAGGCAATCGCAGCATCTCGCTTGCCGAGGCTGCCGGCCCGGCGGGATTATCCGCCGAGGACAAGATCGAGTTCGGCACGCTTTCCAAACGCTATGCGCAGGCCACGTTCGGAGCGCATTTCTGCGAGGTCGGCGTCGATATCGATACATGCGAGGTTCGTATCCGCCGCCAGGCCGGGGCGTTTGCCGCCGGGCGTATCCTCAATCCCATGTCCGCGCGCAGCCAGGTGATCGGCGCGATGGTGATGGGTGCGGGCGCTGCGTTGATGGAAGGTCTGGAGGTCGATACGCGTTTCGGCTTGTTCGTAAATCACGATCTGGCCGAATATCATGTCCCGGTGCATGCCGATATTCCGCACCAGGACGTGATCTTCATCGACGAACTCGACGACAAATCTTCGCCGATGAAGGCAAAGGGCGTGGGCGAACTGGGCATATGCGGCGCAGGTGCGGCGGTCGCGAATGCGATCTACAACGCAACCGGCGTTCGGATCAGATCCTATCCGTTGACGCTGGATAAGATCATGGCTGGCATCGAACTCGCCTGAGCCTTACCGCCCGGGCTCGCCGATCAGCTTATGGATCCTTTGGCAGTCGGCTGAATTGGCAGGTCGGCTATGCCAGATGTGCGCCTGCATGTTGAGATCCGGGGGAAGTGCCACCGGCTTCGTCAGGCGCTCGATGGTGTCGGCGGCTTCATCGGTGACATTCGCTGTGCGCCAACGCGCGTTCGAAACCAATATGATGCCGTCGGCATAGCAATTGACGATGCGCGCCAGAGATTGTCCGGTGCTGATGTCGCGCTTGCCGGTGCGCTTGTCATAAGTGAATTCCTGATCGCCGACGTCGCTCAGCTCGGACTTGCCAAGGATCACATCATAATCCCGCAGATAATACAGCGTCCGAACGGAATCGGTGGCGACGAACAGCCGCTTGCCCACCAAGGTCCGGAGCAGCGGAAGCTGCGGCGTCCAATCGACCTGTTCGCGCGCCGCTCCATATTCGAACGGCAGTGCCGGGCTGCCGGTGCGGGCGAGCCGCGCCGCCGCCGCCGCGGTCAGCCGGAAATCGGTGATGAGCAACAGCGCCGGCGTGAGCAGGATCATGATCGCCAGCGCCGCCAGACTTGATCGCCTGCCGGGCGAAGCGGACGGGACAAAACCGGCGACGAGCCTCACCAACCATGGCCCGATCGCCGCGGCAGCCATGGCCCACACCGAGAATATGAATGGAAACAGATAGAAGACGTAGCGCAACGCCTTCATTCCGGCGAGCGAATGGATGCCCAGGCAAACCGCCAGAATGACGACGCAAAACAATGTCGGTTGGAGATAGCGCCGCCCCGCCAGGATCACAGCCAAGGGAAAAAGGAAGAACAGCCATCCCAACACATGGTTGAGCATGGTGACGTAGTAAGCATAATCGTCCCGATTGCCTTCGGACCATGCGGCCGCTTGGCGCAGGTCACCCCAAAGCTTCAGCAGCAACCTATGCTCGAAGATGACGATGCCGGCGGCAAGCGCCGCCCCCGCCAACAGCAGCAAGCCGAGCAACCTTGGCGACCGCAGCAAGAAGCGGAGCGGCCCGAACAACAGCAAATAAATACCGCTCCATGATGCCAGGGCAACCGCCACCAGCGCGGTGATCGGCTGCAGATGAACCGCGCAGATCAGCGCCACGATGGCTGCTGTGCTCCAACAGGCCAGCCGGGCTCGCGTCAGGTGCTTATAGTCCGTGACAATCGTGTAGAGCGCCGCCGCGAGGACGAAGACTGCCAATGCGTGCCAGGTGTAGAAGCGTGCGAATTGCGAGAGCGAGATGCTGCTGTAATCGAAGCAGATGAGCAAACCCGCGACCCATCCTGCGACTGGTCCAGCCACGCTTCGTGTCCACAGTGCCGTTACCACCACCAGCGCCACGCCGCCCACCGCGGCGAGCGCACGGCCTACGCCTGGGGTCGGGCCGAACAATTTGAAAAACCAGCCGGTGGCGATCGAATAATATTTGGCGCGCGTGTAGACGCCGTCGCCCATGGCAAGCGTGCCATGTTCCGCCCAGGAGCGGCCCGCCAGCAGATGATAGATCTCATCGGTCCGCAGCGGTGCGTCGCCAATGCCGATCATCCGCACGGCAAGTGCCAGGAAAAGAAGCGTGAAGGCTAAAATATATGGAGACGAGAACAGGCGATGCAGATCGTCTCTTGTCATGCCCGAACCTCGCATATGGTTACGGCCCGACTAGAGAAGCTTGCCGCTGAATGCCAGCGTCAAGCCGCCTCGGCGAGCGATCAGAAAATGAAGAATTTGTAGAGCAGGAAGGCGAAAAATCCGAGAATCGCAAACCATGCCATCAGGCTGAACGTGCGTTCCTGTTCTGGACTCATGCCGGCCGCCCCTTCCAATGTTCGAGTTCCGATAACTCCATGCCCCGCGCCGCCTCCGATCCGATGAGAATGGCGCGGTGTTGCGCTGGTATCGCGTTTACGAGATCCCGCGCGAACCGGCGGTTCGTGGCGAGCGCTTCCGCTTCATCCTCCCCCACGAGCGAAATGCGTACCAGCACTCCATCGGGAATGATGCCGTGCAGCTGATCCTTGAGCTTTGCCAGGCGCTGTTCCCGACCATCTGTGGGAAGATGCTCGCCGATCCGGGTCCAATAGAGAATCTGTTCGACGCGTTGCGGGCTGTATGCCGTCAGTTCCCGCGCGGGCAAGGATATATGGGGTGACAGCGGAACACCCACCTCGCTGCTGCGGTCGATTCTAAATCCGAAAGCGGGATAGCATACCTCCGGACGATGCAGTTGGAGCAGATCGTTCTGGGTATCGCCATAGGCGATCAGCATCATCACGATCGGCCCGGAGTCGTGCGCGTAAAGCCTGCCGACGATCTGGCTGTAAAGCCGGTTGGCGAGGCTGTCCTCGTCATCGGGCGTGATCAGCGCGTCGCTTTGGTGCTCGGTCCATCCGCTGAATCGCCGCGGAATGATCCTGTCGAGCTTGGCGCCTTGTGCCAAAGACAGCCGCCGCCGGGGCTTGAGCGCCCATGCAGCGCCAGCCGCCGCCAGGCAGGCCCCGCCCATCAACGCATGCCGGCGCGTCACGATCATGAGAAAGCGTGCCTCCGTCGCAGCGCGAACTCCACGGCGCTGTCTATCGCGAAAATCCCGAGCAGGGCGATCACAAACATGAGCATTCCAGCGGAATTGTGCAGGAATCCCTGCGCTGCCGCCTCGCCCCAATAATGCGTTATCAGCACAAGGACGATCACGCGCATGATGTTCGCGAACACCGCGATCGGAGCGACGAGGAGCAACAGAAACAGCGCGTAGCGCCAGCTCGCATTATGACGCAAATATATGTAGAACAAGCTGATTGCTGTAAGACTGAACAGCGAGTTCAGGCCTGCACAGGCATCTTTCACCAGCAATTGATACTGGTCCACATAGAGCGTGACGCCCTGCCTGACGACGGAATAGCCAGCCGAGGAAAGGATCGTCTCCGCGCTGGACGAGACGAATTGCTTGAGCGGCGCGGTGATCTGATCGACGAACCAGCCGGGCAATGGCACCAGGAACATCAGATATAATATTGGGAACCAGAGCGTTCGCAGAACGGCAAAGCCCACGAAGCTATAGGCGATCGCGATCGAGGCGCCAACGAGCGCAATCGCTTCGACGCTGAGAAAATCGAACGCGCGCGCCAAGATGTAAAGCAGAAGCGAAGGTAGCAAAATGGCCAGGCTGACCCGCGGCGATCCAGGCTCCGCCGAGGCGGCGATAGCGTTCCATTGACGCCAGACCAGCCACACGCCCGTCGCCAGAACGATCGGGCCGTGGATGCCCTCTTCTCTAGTCCACGCCTCTCTTGCGAGCGAGAGGAGCGTCGGAATGAAGAGAGCGGCAAATCCCAGCCCGAGCAGCAGCAGCGCGACGTGCGAACCCTTTGCCGACGGTGCCGTCAATGCCGACGCCATCAGAAATCATTAAGAACGGTTCCGACAACCACTGAACGGTCTGCGCTGAGCAGTTGCGCGAGCGTTTTCACGTCGTTGAAGAAAGTCTTGTGCTTGCGGCCGACGATCAGGCTGTAGCCCGCGACATTGGCGACGCGTTGCGCGTCGGTACAGCTGTTGGTTGGCGTCGTATCGAAAATGGTGAGATCGAATTCCCGCAGGAGACGGTCCACCAGGAATGGGAAGCGGCCGCCGGAAAGCAGTTCCTGGGGGTTGGCCGGCACCGCACCGGCCGGAATGATCGCCAGATCGGGCAATATATTCTCAATGATGATGTCGTCGATTTCCTTGGACGAATCTGCCAGATAATCGGCCAGCCCGCCGCGGCTCGATTGGATGCCGAACGCATTGCTGACGCCCGGCTCTCGCAGGTTGGCGTCGACGAGCACGGTGGAGAGGCCAATTTGCGATATCGCTGCTGCAAGATTGGTGGCAACATAGGTGCAGCCGGTTTCCGCGGCAGGCGTGCAGATCGCAATCGAGCGCCGCCCCTCTTGAACATGCTGAGCAACGAAGCGCGTCCTCAGCGCCCTGATGCATTCCGCTTCGACGCTCGTGGGATCGCTAAGAACGATCGGCAACCGCGTCGGCTTTTCGCCCGCGCCGCGGAAACCGCGGAACTCGGCGGCGTCAGCGCCCACTTGCGTGGAGTCGGTCGTCAGTTGGGCTGGCTCCGCATTCATCCGTAAATCTCCGCTTCACGCCGCCGCTTGCGGCGTTCGAGCAATCGTATGAGTTTTGCCCCGGCCGAGTCCGGCTTGCGGCTGACTCCAAGCGTCGCAAAGGTCGGCGCGCCTGAGGCATAAGCGAGGTCATCCCCGCTTCGCACGCGCCGAGCCAGCAACTCGGCCAAGAGCGCCAGCAGGATACCAAGCCCGGTGCCTACCGCAGCGGAACCCCCCATGATCAACGGGATGTTCGGGAATGACGGCATCGTTGGGATCATCGCATCGGCAAGAACCGCGACGCCGGTGTCGTCCACATTGGATTGCAGCCGGAAATTCGCAACGCTTTGCGTGGCCTTGAGATATTGATCCTTGCGCAGATCAATCTCGCTCTGGAGTTGCCGAAGCTTGTCGAGCTTTTCGCTTTGGCTGAGCACGACCTGCTTCTGATGCTCAAAAGCAGATTGGATCGCCCCCGTATTATTCCCGCCGGTGGTGACGGCCGCAGGTGCCGAAGCAATCAGCTCGCGTTCGCGCCGCATCGCAACCATCGAGGGGTGATTGGGGCCAAGCGTCATCGCCGCTTGAGCAATCTTGGCATCGAGTTCATCGAGCTTCGAGACGCCGCCGCCCTGCACCACGATCGGCGAGGGCGCGATCGTCGCTGTCGCGCTTTCGTTGGTCAGCGCATGGAGCTTCATGCTCTCCAGATCGGTGTTGGAATTGTCGAGAACGATATTGTTAGCGGCCGCATAGTCATTGCGCGCTTTTTCGGCCGCGCGAAGCTGAGCAAGTGCTTTACCGGCCTGCTCTTCATACCAGTCGGCGATCTTCGCCGCGCCGGAACGGCGAAAGCGAAGATTTTC
>CBFRWL010000091.1:0-8809 GCA_965727025.1 uncultured Sphingomonas sp. | reverse complement strand
CCGATTGGCTCGACGGGCAGGCGCGGGCACGCGTCGAAGGCGCCATCGCCGGACTGGGAGTGCGCTGCCGCCTTCTGACCGGCTTGATCGCCCTGCTGGGCAGGCTCGGCGGCCCCGCTGATCCGGATTTCGTCGACTGGCTCGCGGTCGATCGAGTCGAAGGGCGCGAATATGACGTCGGCATCCATCGCCGCTGGCTCGATCCCACCGTGCCGCTCGCCGAAACCGTGCTCAAGCCGGCGCACGGGGTCATCGTCACCTCGGCCACGTTGCGTGGCGCCGAAGATTGGGAAGCGGCCGAGGCAAGAACCGGTGCGCGCCATCTCGATCAACGGATTGACCGTTTCGCCGCACCGAGCCCGTTCGACTATGGCCGACAGGCCGAAGTGCTGATCGTCACCGATATCCGGCGCGGCGACATTGCCGGCTTGGCAGGCGCCTATGCGAAGCTGATCGAAGCCGCGCAGGGCGGCGCGCTGGGGCTGTTCAGCGCGATCCATCGGCTCAAAGCTGTGCACGCGCGTATCGCCGATCGGCTGGCGCATGAGAATTTGCCGCTTTACGCCCAGCATGTCGATCCGCTCGATACCGGCACGCTGATCGATATCTTCCGCGATGATCCCCACGCCTCGCTGCTGGGCACCGATGCGCTGCGGGACGGCGTCGATGTTCCCGGCCATTCCTTGCGGCTCGTCATCATGGAAGGCGTGCCGTGGCCGCGTCCCACCGTCCTCCACGCCGCGCGTCGGGCGGCAGGCGGGGGCGCTGCTCATGACGATCGCATCGTGCGGGCGCGGCTTGCGCAGGGATTCGGCCGGCTGATCCGGCGCGAGAGCGATCGCGGCCATTTCGTCATCCTTTCGCCGGCGCTGCCTTCGCGGCTGCTCAACGCTTTCCCGGTCGGCGTGCCGATCCGGCGGGTTACGCTCTCGGAGGCAGCGGCTGCGGTTTCGGCCTTGTCCCAAGCGGGCGAGGTCATTTCGCAGTGCAGCGATTCGACGCTTTTATCGCAGGAGGCTTTAAGGCATCAGGAGCCGGATTGAATCGGAGAGGGCATGAAGCGGCTCACCCTGTTGCGCCACGCGAAGTCAGGCTGGGACGATCCTGTCTCGCGTGATTTCGATCGCCCGCTGAATGTCCGCGGCAAGCGCGCATCGGAGGTGATCGGCCGCTGGCTGCACGATCATGATATCTCGTTCGATCTGATCGTCGGCTCGCCCGCGGTGCGGGTGGTGGAAACGATCGAGCACGTCGCCATCGGCTTAGGCGAGACGATGGCGCCCACCTGGGATAAGCGCGCCTACCTGGCATCCGCCTCGTCGCTGCTGGAGATTATTCACGGCACGCCTGACGCCGTCGAACGCCTGCTCCTCGTGGGCCATAATCCCGGGCTGGAGGATCTCGTGCTTATGCTGGTGCCCGACGAGGGCGATGGCGCGCGCGATGAGGTGGAAGAGAAATATCCGACGGCAAGCCTGGTCGCGATCGACTTCGATACCGAGCACTGGGCGGAAATACAGGCCGGCAAAGGCAGGCTGATCTACTTCAAGCGCCCGCGCGACATCGATCCGGCGCTCGGCCCGGAGCCAGTCTAGGCGACGAGATCCGCCTCCAGCGCGGCGACAAGCCCGTCACGAATCGCACGCAGCTCCGTCAGGATCGCTGGGGAAGGCAAGGTCGATCGGGCCGCAGGCTGATGATCAACCGTCTCGGGCTGAGGCTGCTTTTGTGAAAGCAGCTTCTGAACGCCCTTGATCGTGTAGCCCTCGCGGTTGAGAAGCTGATCGATACGCGCCACCAGAGCCACATCTTCGGTCCGGTAATAGCGCCGATTGCCCGCACGTTGCAGCGGTCGAAGCTGCGAAAAGCGCGTTTCCCAATAGCGCAGGATATGCTGGGGAATCCCGAATTGATCGGAAACTTCGCTGATGGTTCTCAGCGCGCCTTCTGCCTTTCCCGAAGAATCGGCCATTTCCGATCAATATCCTATTTTGCCTTGGCGATCGTGTCCCGAAGGAGCTGCGAGGCGCGGAAGGTGAGCACCCGCCTCGGCGCGATCGGAACTTCGATCCCGGTTTTGGGATTGCGGCCGACGCGCTGGCCTTTGTCGCGCAAGATGAAGCTGCCGAATCCGGAAATCTTCACATTCTCGCCATTCTGCAAAGCGTCGCTCATATTGTTCAAGATCTGCTCGATGATCGCGGAAGAATCGGCGCGCGACAAACCAACCTGCCGATGTACCGCTTCTGCCAGATCCGCTCGGGTCAACGTTCCTTCCGCCATATACGTAACCGCCCCCAATTACATCACTGTAACAATCAATAACCTTACGGCTTGATCTAGGCTAGTAAATTAACCAATTTCAGATGCGGATGGCTGCTGCGCCCCAGGTAAAGCCGCCCCCCATCGCCTCCAGCACCACCAGATCACCCGGCTTGATGCGCCCGTCCTTAACGGCAGCATCGAACGCCAACGGCACGGAAGCGGCCGATGTGTTGGCGTGCTCATCCACCGTGATCACGACCTTTGATGGGTCGAGTCCAAGCTTCCTGGCGGTCGCATCGAGGATGCGTCGATTGGCTTGATGGGGGACGACCCAATCGACATCGGCTGCTGTGAGGTGCGCTTTTTCAAGCACTTCCGTCATCACTTTGGAAAGATTGGTGACGGCATGCTTGAACACTTCGGGCCCCTTCATGCGGAGCTTGCCGACCGTGCCAGTGGTCGATGGCCCGCCGTCGACGAAGAGCAGTTGGTTGTGACGGCCATCGGCATGCAGACTGACCGACAAGATGCCCCTGGGCGGCGCGCCTGCGCTGTCATCGACCTTGAGCACCATCGCGCCGGCGCCATCGCCGAACAGGACACAAGTGCCGCGATCCTCCCAATCCAGGATGCGGCTGAACGTCTCGGCGCCGATCACGAGCGCGACTTTCGTGGTGCCGCCGCGCATCATGCTTTCGGCAACGGACAGCGCGTAAAGAAAGCCCGAGCAGACCGCCGCGACATCGAATGCGACGCAGTCCGCAATTCCAAGCGCCGCCTGCACGATGGTTGCGGAGGCAGGGAAGGTCTGATCCGGCGTAGCAGTCGCCAGCACGATCAGCCCGACCTCCGCCGGCTCGACTCCGGCAGCCGCCAGCGCGCGTCGCGCCGACTCGGTCGCCAGGCTCGCGGTCGTTTCACCTTCTCCGGCGATGTGCCGCCACCGGATTCCGGTGCGCTCCACAATCCATTCGTCGGAGGTCTCGACGGTCTCAGCCAGCTCCTGATTGGAGACTCGTCTCCGGGGCAGCGCCGAACCGCTGCCAGCGACCACGATCCGGGGCGTCACGCGACTGATCCGGCGGCGACCGTATCGCTCGCGCGGTGACCCCGGATCTGATCGAGATCCTCGGTGATGCGACGCGTCACATCATTGCTGACCAGCTTGGACGCCACCTCGATGGCATTGCCGACACCCGAGACGTTGGCGCCGCCATGGCTTTTGACGACGATGCCGTTGAGCCCCAGAAAGACCGCTCCATTATGATTGTTCGGATCGAGATGGACTTTGAGCAGCGCGAATGCGGGGCGGGATAACAGGAACCCGGCCTTGGATCGCAGCGAACTTGTAAAGGCGCGCTGCAGCAGATCCGTGATGAAGCGCGCCGTACCTTCGATCGACTTGAGCGCGATGTTGCCGGAGAAGCCGTCGGTGACGACTACGTCGGCTTCGCCACTTTCGATTCGGTTGGCTTCGATGAACCCGTCGAACCGCATATGGAGATGATTCGCGGCGCGAAGTTCGGCAGCGGCGACCCGCAGCTCGTCGGTGCCCTTCAATTCTTCCGTGCCGATATTGAGCAGGGAAACCCGCGGCACCTCCACGCCGATGACGCTGCGCGCATAAGCAGCGCCCATGATCGCGAACTCAACGAGGTTCTTGGCTTCGCATTCGGTATTGGCGCCCAGATCAAGCATGATCACGTCATTATTGCCCAAGGTCGGGAGCAAGGCCGCCAATGCGGGCCGATCGATCCCCGACATGGTCCGCAGCGCCAGCTTGGACATCGCCATCAGTGCGCCCGTATTGCCGCCGGATACAGCGGCATCGGCAGCGCCCTCTTTCACGCGGGCGATGGCGATTCCCATGGACGTGGTTTTCGCGCGCCGGATCGCCTGCGCAGGCTTATCCTCACCCGAGACGACGTCAGGCGCGTGAATGACCTTGCACGCCGTTGCCAGCGAAGGATGAGCGGTCAGCTCCGCGCCGATCGCGGCCTCATCCCCGACAAGCTCGAAGCGCAGCGCAGGATTGCGCTGGAGCGCGAGCGCCGCACCCGCGACCATAACAGGCGGGCCGCCGTCTCCTCCCATCGCATCGATCGCGATGCAAGGAGCTGAACCGGCGGCGTTCGGCGGCTCTCCGCCCCGGTTACGCCTCGACGGAAACGATTTCACGGCCATTGTAATGACCGCAAGCGCTGCACAAATGGTGAGGCCGCTTCAGTTCGCCGCAATTGGAGCATTCCTGAAACGCCTCAGCAGCAAGCGCATGATGGCTGCGCCGCATATTCCGCCGGGACGGCGAAGTTTTTCTCTTGGGGACGGCCATGTCGCCACCTGTTCCATTCTGTTAAAACGAATAACGACGAGCTTTGCCGCATCACACCGGCGGCACCTGAATGCCGCCGAGCCAGCGGCCGGGCTCGTCGCGAGTGGCTGAGGCCTATAGCGATTTTCAGGCGCGTTGCAAGTCTGCGCCGTTCATGCTTTTGCATCGGGCGTCCGCAATCGCGAGGAAGCCCGTTGATGTTGCCAATCACGCTCACCATGGCCGCGGCGGCCGCTTTCGTCCATATCTGGCTTTCAGTACGCTGCAGCATGGTCCGGCGGCGTGAGAATATCCTGATCGGCGACGGCGGAAATATCATGATGGCGGCGCGGATGCGGGCGCATGCCAATTTCGCGGAAAATACGCCGCTATTCCTGATCTTGCTTGGCCTTACCGAGCTGGCGGGCAGTTCCGGCCGTTGGCTCTGGTGCGTTGGCATCGCATTCATTCTGGCCCGAGTTTCCCACGCGCTGGGACTGGATAGGAATACACCGAACCTGCTGCGCATTTTCGGAATGGCCGTCAGCATGGCCGTGCTGATCATTCTCGCAATCTCCGCGATCAGGCTCGCCTACGAGGCGGGCCAGCCCGTGGTGATCGGTTAGGCTTTCAACGCGCGGTCGCCCACGAAAGGGTTGGTGGCCCGCTCGTGGCCGAAGGTGGACATCGGACCGTGGCCCGGCACGAACGCGGTTTCCGGGCCAAGCGGCCACAGCCGCCGCGTGATCGACGCGATCAGATCATCGAGATTGCCGCGCGGAAAATCGGTGCGGCCGATCGAACCTTGAAACAGCACGTCGCCCACCAACGCGAGCTTGGATGGCGCATGATAGAAGATCACATGGCCGGGCGTATGGCCGGGGCAGTGATGGACGTCGAGTTCCAGCTCGCCCACCCTGACGCTATCGCCTTCTTCCAGCCAGCGATCGGGTTCGAACGGCTGCCCGGCGATGCCGAAGCTGGCGCCATCCTGCCCAAGCCGTTCGATCCAGAAAAGATCGTCGCGATGCGGGCCCTCGATGGGCACGCCGAGTTCGCCGGCAAGTATCCCCGTACCTCCGCAATGATCGATGTGACCGTGCGTCACGAGCAGCTTTTCGATCGTGACACCGTGCTGGGCGGCCGCATTCTTGAGCCGGTCGAGATCGCCGCCGGCATCGACGAATGCACCCTTCATGGTCTTGGTGCACCATAAAAGGGTGCAATTCTGCTGAAAGGCTGTGACGGGAATGATCACGGCCTTGAGCGACGGCTGGCTCTCGCTGGTCATGCGGCAGGAAATGGCAACTCACGCGCGGACTTGCAACGGCGCATCGTTAGCCTGATAGGCATGCGACATTGGGTGTCAGCCCCGCAGCGCTCGATCAGGCGGAGTGGGAGCCCAGGAGTTGGATCGGCGTTGCGGTTCATTCGTTGCCCTACGGTAAACGGAGGAAAGTTTTGGCGAGAGCACGTTCGTGACGACCGAAAACCAGCCTTTCGATCTCATTGAAACCATGAAGTTCGATGCCAATGAGGGGTTGATCGAGCTGGAACGCCACGTTGCCAGGCTCAAAGCGAGCGCCACCGCGCTTGGTTTCGCGTTCGATCGCCACGCGCTTCGTAATGATCTGCAAGCCGCAACATTCCGGCTGCGCGAGGATGGCCGGGTGCGCGTGCGGCTTTCCCCAAGCGGCGCGACCGCGATCGAAGTGCGCGCGCTGCCGCCAAGCCCTTCATGCGCCACGGTCGCGCTGGCTCACATGCCGCTCCGCGCCGACGATTTCCGATTATGTCATAAGACAAGCGATCGCGGCTTCTACGATGAGGCGCGAGAGGCGGCCGGAACCTTCGAGGTCGTCTTCCTGGACGAAGAGGGTTTTCTGACGGAAGGCAGCTTTACCAACATCTTCGTCGAGCGGGACGGGATGCTTTTGACGCCGCCGCTGTCACGCGGCTTGCTGCCCGGCATTCTGCGCGCCAAGCTGATCGAGGACGGCCGCGCCGTGGAGGAAGATCTGCGTCCCGCGGACCTCGCCGGCGGCTTCTTCATTGGCAACGCGCTGCGCGGGCTGATTGCCGCGCAGCTGGTTGCAGGAGCTTAGCTGCCCGGTCTATAGGCCCCCCGCCTCCAGCAGAAGGGTCAACAATGGGCATCACTTCCGCCGCGCTCGACAGGATCAAGCCGTCTCCGACGCTCGTCATGAGCAGTCGTGTGATCGAGCTGAAAGCCAAGGGCATCGACGTTATCGGGCTGAGCGCCGGCGAGCCGGACTTCGATACGCCGGATTTCGTGAAGGAGGCTGCGATCGAGGCCATCCGCAAAGGGCAGACCAAATATACCAATGTCGATGGCACCGCCGAACTCAAAGCCGCGATCGCGAACAAGTTCAAACGCGATAACGCGCTTTCCTACGAACCGGGCCAGATCAGCGTCAACGTCGGCGGCAAGCATACCCTGTTCAATGCTCTGGTCGCCACGATCGACGCAGGCGATGAGGTGATCATCCCGGCGCCTTACTGGGTAAGCTATCCGGACATTGTGAATTTCGCGAACGGAACCCCCGTCTTCATCAAGGCCGGGGCCAGCCAGAATTACAAGATCACCGCCGAACAGCTCGACGCCGCGATCACGCCCAAAACCAAGTGGCTGATCCTGAACTCCCCGTCGAATCCCACCGGGGCGGCCTACACCGAAGCTGAACTCAAATCCCTCGGCGAGGTGCTGTCGCGCCATCCGCATGTCTGGGTGATGGCGGACGATATGTACGAGCATATCGTCTATGACGATTTCAAGTTCACGACCATCGCCCAGGTCTGCCCCGAGCTTTACGAGCGGACGCTGACCGTGAACGGCTGCTCCAAAGCCTATGCAATGACCGGCTGGCGGATCGGCTTTGCCGGCGGCCCGCAGCCGCTGATCAAGGCGATGTCGAAGCTGCAATCGCAATCCACGTCCAACCCCTGTTCGATTGCGCAGGCAGCGGCCACCGCGGCTCTCAACGGCCCGCAGAATTTCCTCCAGGAGCGCAACGCCGCCTTCCAGCGGCGTCGCGATCTCGTCATTTCGATGCTTAACCAGATCAACGGCTTTCACTGCCCGCGCCCGGAAGGCGCTTTCTATGTCTATCCCGATGTTTCGGGCGTGATCGGCAAATCCACGCCGGCCGGCAAAACCATCGGCAACGATGCGGACCTGATCGACTATCTGCTCGACGAAGGCAGGGTCGCCGCCGTGCATGGCGCCGCGTTCGGGCTCGAGCCTGCCTTCCGGATCAGCTACGCAACGTCGGAAACAATCCTCACCGAGGCTTGCAATCGCATCCAGTCGGCGGTCAACGCCCTGCGCTGATTTGCATTGATGACCGGCATTGGTTAACTTGTCCGTTCCCGGGGGCGGAGAAGAGCGATGAAAGTCAATGTGCCCGCGGTATTCGGTTGCGTTGCCTTGCTGTTTGCGTTCGCCATGGCTGCCACGCGCAGTTCGGCGCTGATGGTCGACCGGGCAGTGGAGTTGCCGGCGCCGAGCGAAGTCAGCCCGCCCGCTCAGGGGCTTCAGAGCGTGGTCTTTGCCGGCGGCTGCTTCTGGGGCGTGCAAGGCGTGTTCGCGCATGTCAAAGGCGTCAAGAGCGCGGTGGCGGGCTATGCGGGCGGTGCTGCGCGGACGGCGCGCTATGACCTCGTAAGCACCGGAACGACCGGGCATGCCGAAGCCGTGCGCGTCATCTATGATCCGGCGCAGGTCGATTATTCAACGCTGCTGCGGATGTTCTTTTCGGTGGTCGCCGATCCAACATCATTGAATTATCAGGGTCCCGATCAAGGCCCGCAATATCGGACGGCCATCTTCCCGACCACCGACGCGCAGCGCGCAATCACGCGACGCTATATCGAGGAGCTCAATCGTTCGAAGATCTGGTCGAAGCCGATCGTGACCCGCATCGAGGCGGGTTCCTTTTATCCCGCCGAAGCCTATCATCAGAACTATCTGACCCGGCATCCGGACGCGCCCTATATCCGCATCAACGATCTGCCGAAGGTCACCGCCCTCAAGCGGCTTTTCCCATCCTATTACCGTCCGCAGCCCGCCTTGGTGAGCTGACGCAAGAGGGTGACGGTCGATCGCCAGCCTCCGCGCTCAACGGCGGAGCGTTTGAGATAGTCGTTCTGGAAGATGCTGGAGGCCCGAGCCGGAATCGAACCGGCGTATACGGATTTGCAGTCCGCTGCGTC
>CBFRWL010000090.1:0-8866 GCA_965727025.1 uncultured Sphingomonas sp. | reverse complement strand
ATCGCGGCGATTACGGCCGGGGCTATTATGGCCGTGGCTATGACGCGCCTCGCGGATATTATGGCGCCCGCTATGACCGGCGTCACTATGGCCGCGGCTATTGCCGGGACAAGGGCACAGGCGGCACGATCATCGGCGCGATAGCCGGCGGCCTGCTCGGCAACGAAATCGGCAATGGCCGCTATAATGATCGCGATGGCACCACGGGTGCGATCATCGGCGCAGGTGTCGGCGCGTTGGCCGGCCGCGCGATCGATCGCAATTGCTAATCGATTCTTCCGGAATTTAAAGCCCGGCCCGCCACTGACGGGCCGGGTTCTTTCATGGGGTATCGAACAGGCTGGCGAGCTGCTCGACCATCGTGCCGCCGAGCTGCTCGGCATCCATGATCGTGACCGCACGCTGATAGTAGCGGGTGACGTCGTGGCCGATGCCGATCGCGACTAGCTCGACCGGAGAACGCGCCTCGATCCAGCCGATCACCTGGCGCAGGTGGCGCTCCAGATAGGTGCCGGAGTTCACTGACAGCGTCGAGTCGTCGACCGGCGCGCCATCGGAGATCACCATCAGCACCTTGCGCTCTTCGGTACGCGCGATCAGGCGATTATGCGCCCAAAGCAGCGCTTCGCCGTCGATATTCTCCTTGAGCAGGCCCTCGCGCATCATCAGCCCGAGCGATTTGCGCGCGTGCCGCCAGGGCTCGTCGGCCTTTTTGTAGATGATGTGGCGCAGGTCGTTGAGGCGGCCCGGGTGGCCCGGCCTGCCGCCCGCCAGCCAATGCTCGCGCGATTGGCCGCCCTTCCAGGCGCGCGTCGTGAAGCCAAGGATCTCGGTCTTCACGCCGCAGCGCTCCAGCGTGCGGGCGAGAATGTCGGCCGAGATGGCCGCGATCGAAATTGGCCGGCCCCGCATCGATCCCGAATTGTCGATCAGCAGCGTGACCACGGTGTCCCGGAAATCGGTGTCGCGTTCGATCTTGTAGCTCAGGCTGTGCGCCGGATTGACGACCACCCGCGCGAGCCGGGCTGCGTCGAGCAGCCCTTCCTCTTGATCGAAATCCCAGCTCCGGTTCTGCTGGGCCATCAGCCGCCGCTGCAGCCGATTGGCGAGCTTGGTGACCGCGCCCTGCAAATGCACGAGCTGCTGATCCAGATAGGCACGCAGCCGCGTCAGCTCCTCATCGTCGCAGAGTTCGCCGGCCGCGATCACCTCATCGAACTGGGTGGTGTAGGCGCGATAATCGAATTGCGGCGGCAAATCGGACAGCGGACGGTTCGGGCGGACGGGCATCATGCCTTCGTCGCCATCCTCGCCCATCTCGCTATCGCTGTCGGTCAGCGAATTTTCGTCCAGCATCTGGCTTTCGCCTTCCTCGCTGGATTCGCCATCGCTCTCGCCCCGCACCTCGACTTGGCTGTCGGACGCGGCGCCCTGCTCTTCGCTGCCGTCGTCTTCGCTTTCCCCCTGATCCTGTTCCTCGCCTTCGCCCTGATCGCCCTGGTCCTGCTCGTCGGTCGGCTCGATCTCGCCTTCGATCAGGTCGAGATCTTCCAGCAGCCGGGTCGCGAGGCGGCCGAAGGCGCGCTGGTCGTCGATCGCCAGCGCCAACGCATCGAGATCCTTGCCGGCCTTCTCTTCGATCCAGTCCTGCACCAGCGCCAGCCCGGATCTTGCCGCTTCGGGGGGCGGCTCGCCGGTCAACCGCTCGCGGGCGAGAAGCGCCAAGGCGGTGGAAAGCGGCACTTCATCCCGGTTGCGCGCGCGCGTCAGCGGATCGGAACGCAGCCGCATCTCGAGCGCACTCGTCAGATTGTCGCGTACGCCCGCCATGCTGCGCGAGCCGAGCGCTTCGACCCTCGCCTGCTCGACTGCGTCGTAGACCGCGCGTGCGATAGCCTCCTGCGGCGCCGTGCGTGCATGGGCGGCGACATTATGATGCCTCAGCTTCAGCGCATAGGCGTCGGAAAAACCCCGTGCCTCGGCGACCTGCTCGCGCGGCAGCGCCCGGCCCGGCATCGGCACCTTGAGCGATTTGCCCAGCATCGATGGCGCATCGCTCGAGAAACCGAGTTCAAGCTCCGGCTCGTGCGCCATCGCACGCGCCGCCCCACCCAGCACGAGACGGAAAGCTTCGAGGGGGGATTGTTCGGCCATGATCGCCGATCAGGCCTTCCCGACGACGCTTTCCGGAAGGTCCTTCCCGAACACGCGCTGATAATATTCGGCCACCAGCGGACGTTCGGCCTCGTCGCACTTGTTGAGGAAGCTCAAGCGGAAGGCGAAGCCGACATCCTTGAAGATCAGCGCATTCTGCGCCCAGCTGATCACCGTGCGTGGGCTCATCACGGTCGAGATATCGCCGGCGATGAAACCCTGGCGCGTCAGGTCAGCGACCTTGACCATGTTGTCGACAGCCTTTTTGCCGTCCGGATTGTCATATTCGCCCGATTTGGCGAGCACGATCCGCGCCTCGGTCGCAGCGGGCAGATAGTTGAGCGTGACCACCAGGTTCCAGCGGTCCATCTGCCCCTGGTTGATCTGCTGTGTGCCATGATAAAGGCCGGTCGTGTCGCCCAAGCCCACCGTGTTCGAGGTGGCGAACAGGCGGAACCACGGATTGGGGCGGATCACGCGGTTCTGGTCGAGCAGGGTCAGCTTGCCCTCGGTTTCGAGCACGCGCTGGATGACGAACATCACATCTGGACGGCCGGCATCATATTCGTCGAACACGAGCGCGGTCGGCGTCTGCAGCGCCCAGGGCAGCAGACCTTCGCGGAACTCAGTCACCTGTTGGCCGTCGCGCAGCACGATCGCATCGCGGCCGATCAGGTCGATGCGGCTGATATGCGCATCGAGGTTGATGCGGATGCACGGCCAGTTGAGCCGCGCGGCGACCTGCTCGATGTGGGTCGACTTGCCGGTGCCATGATAGCCCTGCACCATCACACGGCGGTTGAAAGCAAAGCCCGCACAGATCGCAAGCGTGGTATCGGGATCGAACACATAGGCGGGATCCAGGTCGGGCACGCGCTCGTCAGCCTCCGAGAATCCCGGCACTTCCATGTCGCTGTCGATACCGAACGCATCGCGCACGCTCACCTTGCGGTCGGGCGCGCCGAGCACGGTCGAATCGCGGCTATCGGGCTGGACATTGGGAATATTGGTCATGACTCGTCTTTCAAATGCCCCGCCCCCCTAACCCGTAGCGTCCGACGAGTCAGCCCAAATAAGGGACAGGAGGGCAGGCAGGCATAACGAACAAACTCAGACTTGTTGCCCGAGTTCGATCTTGGGCGGCAGCGGAAACAAGCCGGTGAATCGCGCGGCCAGCGCGCGATCCCCCTTCACGTCGAGCGTCTCCAGCGGTGCGCCGCCATAGACCACGGCGGCGATCGCCGTGGGCTGGCCAGCAAAGATCACGTCGGCTCCGGCCGCGTCCTCGCGCTTTATCGCAATCTTGCCGTTGGCGATCCGCGCCACGAAGTCTTCGCCGTTCAGCCTAAAACCGATCGTCGCGTTGATCCACTTGCCGCGCACGGCATCGAACATTGTGCGGAACGACATCATCAGCGAGGCAGCGCTCAACGGCTGCATCGGATCATGGCCGGGCGAACGGGTCGCCCAGCGGCCGAGCACCTGGATGATCGGCTCCGCCTCATAGCCCCAATCGGTGAGCTCATAGGCCTGCACCGAGGCGGGCGGGGGCAGCTTGCGCCTGCGGATGATATGCGCCGCCTCAAGACCTTCGAGCCGCTGGGTCAGGACGTTGGCGCTGATCCCCGGCAGGCCGGCGCGCAGCTCGCTGAAGCGCTTCGGGCCGAACATCAACTCGCGGATCACGAGCAATGCCCAGCGTTCGCCAATCAGCTCGAGCGCATGCGCCGTTCCGCACGCGTCGTAGAAGCGACGTTTCGTCGCTGTATCTGCACTGTTAGTTGCTTTTTCTAACTTCATAGTTGCTTTTAGTAACTCAAACCGTCATCAGGGTCAAACATTGAGTCGCCAGGGAGCATCAAATGTCCAAGATGATTTTCGTAAACCTGCCCGTCGCCGACGTTGCCAAGGCAACGAGCTTCTACCAGGCGATCGGCTGCGTCCATGACACGAGCTTCTGCAAGGGACCGGAAGCAGCGATGCTGATATGGTCGGATACGATCACCTTCATGCTGTTGAGCCACCAGCATTTCGCCAGCTTCATCGCCAAGGAAATTCCCGACGCACATAAAAGCTGCCAGGTGCTGCTCGCGCTCTCCCGCGATAGCCGCGAACAGGTCGATGAGATCACGGAGGCAGCGCTGGCAGCCGGCGGGCGCGAGACCCGCGATCCGCAGGACCATGGCTTCATGTACGGCCGCGCCTTCGAGGATCTCGATGGCCATATCTTCGAGCCGATGTGGATGGATGTCGCAGCTGCGATGGCGGCAATGAACCAGCAGACCGAAGCGGCCTGACCGCGAAACAGCACGGGAGAAAGCCATGCCGGGCAAGCCGCAGATCACCGCTTTCGAGTGGGTGCCTCCGATCGTGCAGGGGCTGGTGCGCGACGTGCGTTGCCGCTGGGCATTCGAGGAAGTGGGCATGGATTATGATGTCCGCCTCCTCAAACTCGGCGAGAATCGGGGCGAGGCACATCGCGCGCTCCAGCCCTTCGGCCAGATCCCTACCTATAGCGAGGGCGAGGTCGAGATTTTCGAATCGGGCGCGATCGTGCTGCACATTGCTCGCCTTAGGTCGGGCCTGCTTCCAGCCAGGCCGGCTGACGAGGCCCGCACGATCGCCTGGATCTTCTCGGCGCTCAACTCCGTCGAGCCGCTGATCTTCGATTATCAGCTCGCTACTTTCTTCGACGCCGGGGAGGATTATGCGAAACTCTTCCTCCCGAAAGCGATCGAGCGCCTGCGCGGCAGGCTCGGCGACTTGGCCAAAGCCCTCGGCACCCGCCCCTGGTTGGTCGGCAACGATTTCACCGCTGCGGATCTCATCATGGTCTCGGTGCTGCGGCAGATCAGCGACACCGATATGCTCGCCGAGCAGCAGCATCTTGCCGATTATGTGGCGCGCGGCGAGGCGCGGCCGGCGTTTCGGAAAGCGCTCGCCGATCATTTGAAGGCGTTCGAGGGCGCAAAGCCCCCAGCCTGGTTCACGCAAGGAGAGAAATAATGACGTATGTCGAAGGATTTGTCACGGCTGTCCCTGCCGCCAACAAGGAAGCCTATCGCAAGCATGCCGCCGATGTCGTGCCGCTCTTCAAGGAATTCGGCGTCACCCGTCACGTCGAGCTTTGGGGCGATGACGTGCCGGACGGCAAGGTTACCGATTTCAAGGGTGCGGTGAAGGCACAGGATGACGAAGTCGTCGTTTTCTCCTGGTTCGAATATCCATCGAAGCAGGTGCGCGACGCCGCCAATGAGAAGATCCGCTCCGATCCCCGCATGAAGCAGGCCGGCGCGACCATGCCGTTCGATGCGCAGCGCATGATCTATGGCGGTTTTGCCCCGATCCTGGAGGACGGCACAGGGGCGGCGATGGGCTATGCCGACGGCTATCTCGTGCCCGTTCCCGAGCAGAGTCGCGATGCCTATCGTGCGATGGCGGAGAAGGCGGCGGCGGTTTTCAAGGAGCATGGCGCAACCCGCATCGTCGAAGCCTGGGAGGACGATGTGCCCCAAGGCAAGGTGACCGATTTCCATAGGGCGGTGAAAGCGGAGGTCGGCGAAAACACCGTCTTCTCCTGGGTCGAATGGCCGTCGAAGGACGCCCGCGTCGAGGGATGGAAGAAAATCATGGAGGATGACCGCATGAAGCCGGACGGCGGCACGATGCCGTTCGACGGAAAGCGCATGATCTATGGCGGCTTCGCACCGCTGCTGGATGCCTGATTCTGAACTGAATGGGATGGAGGCTGAAATGGCAAACAAGCATGGCGAATTCATCTGGTACGAATTGCTGACCCCCGATTCGGACGCGTCCAAGGCGTTTTACGATAGCGTCGTCGGATGGAGCATTGGCGCCAAGCCTGAAGGCGACATGGATTACCGGATGATCCAGGCGCCGGACGGCGCGGTCGGCGGGGTCATGCAGCTTAACGCAGATATGATTGCGGGCGGTGCGAAGCCGACATGGCTCGGCTATTTCGGGGTCGACGATGTCGACGCAGCGGTCGCATCGATCACCGCCGCCGGCGGCCAGGTTCATCTTCCCGCCTTCGATATCGCAGGGGTTGGCCGGATCGCGATGGTCACCGATCCGCAGGGCGTGCCCTTCTATGTGATGCGCGGCGCGAGCGACGGCACCAGCACGGCTTACAGCCGTCACGGCCTGGGCCATGTGAGCTGGAACGAGCTGCTGACGCCCGACGATGCTGCTGCGCTGGCCTTCTATGACAAGCAGCTCAACATCAAGAAGGTCGGCGCGATGCCGATGGGCGCGATGGGCGATTACAGCTTCATCTCGAACAGCGAGGGTGGCGAGGCGATCGGCGCGGTGATGAAGGCTCCCCCAGGCGCGCCGTCCGCGTGGAGCTTCTATTTCCGCGTCTCGGATATCGAGGCCGCCAAACACACGATCGAGCAATCCGGCGGGAAGGTCGCGCACGGGCCGATGGAGGTTCCCGGCGGCGAGATGGTCCTACAGGCCAGCGACCCGCACGGTGCGCGCTTCGGGCTGGTCGCGCCGGGCAAATAGGGAGAGATCACCATGTCCGAGAAGCTGATCACCTGCGTCTGGTTCGATCATGGCGAGGCGCGTAAGGCCGCCGAATTCTACGCCGCCACCTTCCCCGATAGCCATGTTGACACGGCACTCAAGGCCGCTGCCGATTATCCAGGCGGCCACGAGGGAAATGAACTGACAGTCGATTTCACCCTCCTCGGGCGGCCTTTCGTCGGCCTCAATGGCGGCCCGAATTTCAAGCCGAACGAAGCGGTGAGCTTTATGGTCGTCACCGAGGATCAGGCCGAAACCGATCGCTATTGGAACGCGATCGTCGGCAATGGCGGCCAGGAAAGCGCCTGCGGCTGGTGCAAGGACAAATGGGGCTTTTCTTGGCAGATTACGCCGCGCGCGCTGCTGGAGGCGATGGCTGATCCCGATCGTGCCGCCGCGAAACGCGCGATGGAGGCGATGATGACGATGCGCAAGATCGACATCGCCACGATCGAAGCGGCTCACAAAGGGCAATGACCATGCTTTCGCTCTATGGCCATCTCTTCTCCTCCTATACATGGAAGGCGCTGATCGCGCTCTACGCCAACGAAACGCCGTTTGAATTTCGCAGCGTCGGGCCAGACCGGCCGGACAACAGCGCCTTCGTCCAGCAGGCGCATCCCGCGGGCAAATTCCCCGTACTGCGCGACGGAGAGCGGACGGTGATCGAGGCAACCGTGATCATCGAATATCTCGCCGTAGCGCATCCGGGCGCATCGCCGCTGCTCCCCAGCGATCCGCGTGACGCGGCAGAGGCGCGGATGCTCGATCGCGTGTTCGACAATTATGTGATGGCGAACATGCAGCGCGTCGTGAACGCCTATCTCGCGAGCCGCGACAATCCCGATCCTCAGGAGATCAATGCCGGCCGCGAGGGGCTTTCGCGCGCCTATCGCTGGATCGAGCGATGGCTGTCGGAGCATCGCCTGCCGCCGCATGTCTCCCTGGTGAGCTGCGCTGCCGCGCCTTCGCTGTTCTATGCCGACTGGGTCGAGCGGATCCCGGCCGAGTGCCCCCGGCTTCAGGCGTTGCGCGCCGAGCTGCTCGCGCTGCCGGCGGTGAGCCGTTGCGTCGAGGAGGCGCGGCCGTTCCGCCCCTATTTTCCGCCGGGCGCGCCGGATCGGGACTGAACCTACGAAAGGAGAATGGGATGAGCGATGCCAGAGAGCTTTCAGTCACGCGCTATATCGCCGCCCGGCCGGAGACGGTGTGGGATGTGATGGTCAACCGCCAGGCCGAATGGTGGTGCCCCAAGCCATGGCGTGCCGAAGTCGATTTCCAGGATCGGCGTGCCGGCGGCCGTTGCGAGATGACCTTTTACGGACCCGATGGTGAGGTCATGCCCCAGAACGGGATCTATCTCGCGTTCGACGAGGGCCGCCGCTTTGTCACCACCGATGCTGTCGTTGCGGGCGAGACTGGCGGCGATTTCGAGCCCGCCGGCCCGTTCATGATCGGCTTCTGGGAGATCGAGCCTGAGGGCGATGGCACCCGCTTTACTGGGCGAGCGCGCCATTGGACGGACGAAGCCTTGGCGCAGCACCAGAAAATGGGCTTTGAACAGGGATGGGGCATCATGGCAGACCAACTCACCGCGCTAGCAGAGGAGGCCTCGCATGGAGCATCTCAGCTATCCCAATGAAAGCGGCGAATATCGGGCCGCGCGCAATGCATTGCTCGATGCTGAAATGGAGCTTCGCCGGCAGCTTGAACGGATCGCGGCGCTGCGTCGCGCGCTGCCGGCGGGCGGCGTGCTCAAGGAAGATTATGTCTTCGAACGCATAGGCAAGAATGGTGCAGTCGAACGGGTGAAGCTGTCGGAGCTGTTCGAAGGCAAGCAGAGCCTGATCCTCTACAGCTTCATGTTCGGCCCGGAGCGTGAGAAGCCCTGTCCCGGTTGCACGCATCTGCTCGACGGCCTCGACGGCGCCGCCCGCCATGTGCCGCAGCGTGCGTCCTTCTACATCGTCGCCAAGTCGCCGATCGTCCGGCTGGCGGCATGGGCGCGCGATCGCGGCTGGAATCATCTCCGTTTCCTCTCGACCGCGGGCAACAGCTACGATGCGGATTATTTCGGCGATACCTCAAGCTTCGGGCCCGCGATGCGCGCCGAGCGCGGCTATGAGGACGGGAAGAATTGGGACGAGCCGATGCTCAACGT
>CBFRWL010000089.1:0-8970 GCA_965727025.1 uncultured Sphingomonas sp. | reverse complement strand
CTTTGAGCGCAGCGAAGGGGCCGGCATCTTCCTCGCTCAACACCCCTGCTTCCCGCAACGCGGCGTCCGCCGCCGCGCTACGCGGAAAGGGATCCAGCGCAAGTGCCAGCGTCTCCGCGACCGCTTCGCCCAAATCGATCGCACCTCCCGAATAACCGATCACGTCGCAATCGCTTTCGCTCAGCTCCACTTCGTCGGCGCCGCTCTCCAGCATTTGCGCCGGCATGAAACGAAGCACGAAAGGCTCGTCGATCCGCGCGGGCACAGGGTCTCCGCTGGCGACGCATGTCTGGATCGCTTCGCCCGAAAGGTGCCCTTTCACGTCGACGATATCGCCGTTGCGCGTGCATTCGGCGTCAGCCTCCAGCCGCTCGATCGCCTGCAGATCGAAGCGCAGGGCAAGCGCGGCCCGCTCCTGTTCATCCGCTTCGATCGCAAGCTGGCGCGGCTGGGAGCTTAGCGAATCGAGGCGGACGAGCCGCGAAAATTCTGGAGTGATGAGCGTCATGACCCCGGCCATTGGCCATCGAACAAGGCCTGCACCGGCGACGCCTGGATCGCACGGTATTCGGCGCGCAGGCGCTCTGCTGTCCAGGAAAGCGCCTCCGGTCCGGGCGACTGCCCCCGATAGAGGTTCCGTTCGAGGGCGAGTTCAAGGCCCCCACCGCCGCGAAGCGCGTCACGATAGGCACCAAGCCTGCCGCCCAGCGCGCTCACCATGCGGCCGACATGCTTGCCGACAACGACATCGCCGATGCCGATCTCGCGAAGCTGGCCATCCATATCCCGGATGAAAATCTCGGTAAGCACCGCCGCCTCGGCTGCGTAACGCTCTCCTTCTCCTTCCAATCGAAGCAGAACCAGCGAAAGCATCGCGGCCACCATGTCGAAGCGGCCATCGAGCGAGTCTGCCACCTTGCCCTCGACATACCATTCCGGTCGCCGTGCTGCGGTCACGACGGCTTGATAAAGCGGTTGCAGCTGCGTCCGCTCCTGTCCGGAACGGAAGAATTTCGTCAGGATCGACATGCTTGCCCTTATACTCCATCCGCTTGGCTTGCAGCCAGCCCGCACCCCGCATATTGAGGCGCTTCAAGCGCGTTGCAATCCCGTGTTGCGGGATCGAGGAGATCAGGATGTTCGACAAGGCTCGTCTCGCGGTGGGAACCGCAATGATCGCCACGATCATGCTGAGTTCCGGCTGCGCCCGCATCCGCGACCATAAGGGCTATGTGGCGGATCAGACGCTGATCGGCTCGATCCAGCCGGGCATCGACAATCGCGAGTCGGTGGAACGCACGCTTGGCCGGCCGAGCTTCGCCTCGCAGTTCGACAGCAGCACCTGGTATTATCTTTCACGCGAAACCAAGCAGCTTGCCTTTTCCACGCCGCGGCCGGTCAAGCAGATCGCGCTCGAAATTCATTTCGATCGGCAGGGCAATGTAAGCTCCGTGCAGAATCTGGGAATGAGCAAGGTCGTTTCGCTTTCGCCGAACGGCGACAAGACGCCCACGCTCGGCCGCAACCGCGGCTTCTTCCAGGAGCTGTTCGGCAATATCGGCCGGGTCGGCGGGACAGGCGCGGGCCAATCCGGCGGCGGGACAACCGACAATCCCCAATAATCCGCACATGGCCCGGGGGGGTGCGGCGCCGGTGGACGGAAACAGCGGAAAGAGCGATATCGCCCTGCTCGCCAAAGGCGGGCGGACCAATATTTTCGGCTTTCTCCTCCGCCTGGCGGCGCGCCTGCCTTTCCTGTTCATCGCCGGCCGGCTGTACGGCGCTTCGGTGCTGGGCCGTTTCGCCTATGCGATCCTGGTCATCGAATTTGCCGCGCAGCTCGCCACGCTGGGTTTGAAGCGCGGGCTTGCGCAACGGCTTTCCAGCAGCTCCGAACCGGCTTCGCATATCGTGTGGGACGGGCTGCTGATCGCGGGCATGGCCTCGGCCATCGCCGTCGCCGTGCTGGCCGCCGTACCGGAAGTGATGTTCCCGAACTCGGGCATCAACGGCCACGAACGGCTGCTGCCGCTCACCATCTTCGGCATTGCGTGGAGCGAGGTCGCGCTTGCCGCATTGGCCTATCGTCACAATGTCGGCGCCACCGTGACGGCGCGCGCGGTCGTCGAGCCCTGGACGATCAGCATCGCTGCGCTGGGGCTCTGGTTCTACTCGGCACGCGACGGGCTGATCCTCTCCTATGCGGTTTCCATGACCGCCGCGCTCATCGCCTCGCTGGTGCCGCTGCTGCGCAGCTACGGGCTGCCCCAGGGCTGGCGGCCGCGCGTCGTGCCGCTGCTCAAGATGGCGCGTCGCAATGCGCCGCTCGCCGCTGCCGATGCGATCGAATGGGGCACGCGCAACATCGATCGGGCGATCCTCGGCCTCTTTTTCCCCCCTGCGATCGTTGGCGTCTATTGGGTGGCGCAACAGGTCACCACGCTTCCGCAGAAGCTCAAGACCAGCTTCGATCCCATATTGGGTCCGGTGATCACCCAAAATCTGGAAGCCGGCAACAAGGCGGCCGTCGCCGCCCAGGTGCGGCAGGTCGGGTTCTGGATTCTGGCGGCGCAAGCGGGGATTGCGCTTGCGCTCTCGATTTCGGGCGAAGCGGTCATGGGGCTGGTCGGGCCCGCGTTCGTGGCCGGTACGGGTGCACTGGTGATCCTGCTCGCGGCGGAAGTGATCGCGGCGACGGCCGCGGTATCCGAAACCGCCCTGGTTTACGTGGCCAGGCACCGCAACCTGATGATTTCAGTGGCGGTAATCTCGCTGCAGGCCGGCCTGAGTTTCCTGTTCATTTTTGCCGCCCGGGCGCTCGGGCTGCCGCAGGCCTATCAAGCCGCCGGACCGGCGCTCGCGCTGATGCTTGCACTGGGGTTTGGCGCGATCGTCAAATCGCGACTGCTGGCGCGACTGCTGGGCGCGGGCGTTTCCGGCTGGCGATGGGCACTGATCTGGGCCGCCATCGTCGCAGGCGCGATCGGCAGCGTCGCCACCCATATTCCGGAATGGGGCGAGCTGCTGCTCGGCATCCCGGCGGTGCTGATCGCCTATAGCTATATCATCTGGCGCAAGGGCTTTACACCCGAGGACCGGGTGTTGTTCAAAAGACTAAAATAGAAAGCGCACCCCCGAAGGGATGCGCTTGTCTTGACACGGAATGCTTATCGCGTGCCACGCCAGCGCGGCACGGCTTCCTTCTGCGTGTCGCTGAGAACCGCGAACAGGATCACGAACGAGAAGCCAAGGAAGAAGATAAAATTAGCCAATCCGACAAAGGCGCCACCGGCACCGCCGAATCCGATGCCGCCGGCCACCAGGCTCAGCAGCAGGAAAACAAGCGCCCATTTCAACATCTTAGATCTCCGCGAAAACCGCATTTTAACGGCTTTTTAACGGAGGAAGATAGGATGATGTTCCGCTGACCGTCCCGCTAACCCTGTCGGCTCGTCTCTAAAAGGAACCATGCGCGCTCCTCGGCTTGGTCGGTCCAGTCATCCAGAATGCCGCTGGTCGCATTGTCCTTGGCTTGGTCGACAATGTCTTTGGCCTCACGCAAGGCCGCTACCAGCTTCAGATTATCCTGCCGCAATTCCTCAAGCATCTCCGCGGGCGTCACGAACTCGGCATTATTGTCCTGTATGCTCTGGCGACGCGCGATATCGCCGATCGAGCGCAATGTCGTGCCGCCGGTCTTGCGCACACGTTCGGCGATCTGGTCCGTCGTGGCGAGGATCTGCGTTGCCTGGGCATCGAACAAAAGGTGATAGTCACGGAAATGCGGCCCCGAGACATGCCAGTGGAAATTCTTCGTCTTGAGATAAAGCGCATAGCTATCCGCCAGGATCGCGTTCAGCGCGTCAGCGACGCTTGTCACAGCATTGGCAGAAAGGCCGGGCGCGGGTGGTTCTTTCATTCGGGTTCGTGCTGCTCTTGCCATCATCGTCTCCACTGGCTTCGATCAAGTGCGTGCAACGCACGTGAAGAGCATTGGTGACACAAGCCGTGCAACAAGGCGATTCGATAAGTTTCAGCACAGAAATCGAGTGGGTCGATCAAAAAAGGCCGAGGGTCGAGATCGCAACGAAGGCTCCGACGGTCAACAGCATTGCTCCTGCCGCGAGCCTGACGGCGGCGAGCGGAACGACCGCCGCAAATCGGTTGGCGAGCAGGACCGCCGGGATGTCGGCCGCAAGCGTGCCGCAGGCGGAGCCGATTGCCGTAAGCCACGGCGCAGCGCTCCGCGCGGCAAGGCAAGCGGTGATGAACTGAGTCTTGTCGCCAAACTGCAGGACGCCGAACGCAAACAGGCTGGCGATCACCATGCCGCCCCGCCCCCTGCTTTTGAGCCGGGGGGATCTGGAAGGAAACAGCGCGCCGGCTCCCGCCAATAGCAGCGCGAGCGCCGTCATCAGCGTAAGCGCGCGAAAGGGTATCAATCCGATCAGGAAACTGCCGGCGAAGGCTGACAGCGCCGCATTGAGCAAGGTCGCGAGCCCGATGGCCAAGAGCACCGAGTTCCTGCTTGGAAAGCGCATGGCGAGCATCGCCGCCAGCAACTGCGTCTTGTCGCCCCATTCGGCCAGGAAGGCGGCCACCAGCGGCGGCAGCAAGGCTTCCATGCCGCGGCCTAGCTTGCGAGCCGCACCGAGATGGTCGCCATCAGCAGTTCGCTCGCGGCCGGCTCGCGGCCATCGATTGCGGCTGCTTCGTTCAGCGATTGCAGATAGGCCGGAATGATGGCGGCGCGACCATCACGCGAGACGGCGTCGGTCAGCGCGCCGGCGAGCTGCCGAATCACCTCGAAGCCATGCTGTAAGGCGAGATGGCGCACGGCATCGGCGCGGCGGACAATTTCTTCAAGGCTGAGTTGGCGATAGTCCCGGCCAAGCGCATCGACGCGCCGACGGATATCGGTACGGATCGGATCGAACTGGCAGGCATCCTGAGCGGCAATGTTGTTCATGACAGCCCCTTTTTGAAAGCCATCTTCCGCTTCGGAAGTTAACGGGCCGTTAAACCCGAGCGCAGCATCGCCTAAATGCAGCGCGCCTTGACAAAAGCCGTGCGAAGCGTCATGCGCCAGCCAACGGGAGCGGCAGCGATGCCGCTTTATTTTTTCATGCTGTTTGTTCCGGTTTCGAAGGGTTTCGGGTCATGGCCAAGCCAACCACCGTCAAGATCAAGCTCGTCAGCTCTGCCGACACGGGCTTCTATTATGTTACGAAGAAGAACCCGCGCACCCAGACGGAAAAGCTGAGCTTCCGCAAATATGATCCCGTCGCGCGCAAGCACGTCGAGTTCAAGGAAGCCAAGATCAAATAAGCGCGCGCACCGTTTCGACGAAGCGCATTACTGAGATCGGCTTGGAAACATAGGTTTCAGCGCCGGCGTCGCGGATCACTTCCTCGTCGCCCTTGGCGGCGTAAGCTGTCACCGCCATGATCGGAATATGCTTCAGCTCCTCATCGGCCTTGAGCTGGCCGATCAGTTCGAGGCCGCTTATATGCGGAAGCTGGATATCCATGATGATCAGATCAGGTCGATAGGCCCGCGCGCGATCGATCGCGATTCGGCCATCGTCGACTGCCTCCGCCTCATAATCATGGGCGCGCAACAGATCGCAAAACAATTTCAGATTGAGCTCGTTATCCTCGACAACGAGTATTTTCTTGGTCACCAGATAGGCCTCACAGGATTCAGATAGCGTTTGTAAGGTTCATGGCAATCAGAGAAATAGGTAAAGCTACCAGTAAGGATGCTTTCGCGCTTGCGCTGGCGGCACTGAGCTGGACGCTTGCCGAGACCGCCCGCGCCGAGCGGCTGCTGTCCCTTACCGGCCTCACCCCCGACGACCTGCGGAACCGCGTCAGCGATCCTTCGGTGCTGGCCGCCATATTGTCGTTCGTTATTGCGCATGAGCCGGACCTGATTGCCTGTTCCGATGCCATCGACGCGCGTCCGGCTGATTTGGTTGCGGCGCAGGCATTGCTGGAGACACAAACGTCATGAGCCGTCCCCTGCTGATCTCCGATTGCGACGAAGTGCTGCTTCACATGATGAAGCATTTCGGCGAGTGGCTTGCCAGCGAATATGCGATCGACTTTGTTCCGCAGCCGGAAGATTTCAGCAAATCGATGCGGCACCGCAACAGTGGCGAGCCGGTGGCCAAGGACCAGATATGGCTGCTGCTCGACGGCTTCTTCAAAACCGAGATGCACCGCCAGACGCTCGTGCCCCATGCGCTGGAAGCCCTCGGCCGGATCGACGAAGTGGCTGACATCGTGATTCTGACCAACCTCGGGGATCAGTTTCATGCCAGCCGCGTTGCGCAGCTCGATGCGGTCGGCATCCGCCATCATGTCGTCTGCAATCTCGGCGGAAAGGGGCCGGCGGTCGAGCGCCTGATGGCCGATCGCGCTCCTCCGCAGGCCGTGTTCGTCGATGACATACCGGGGCACCATGCATCGGTCGCCGAGCACGTCCCTGAAATCTGGCGGCTGCACATGGTCGCGGACCCTGACATCGCCCGCTTGATCCCGAACGCTCCTGCTGCGCATAAGCGCATCGACGACTGGGCCGAGGCCGTCGATTGGATTCTGGATCGGCTGACTCAGCACTGAGCCGGGATCACCAGGAGGATGAACCATGTCGCTTGATCGCCGCCTCTCCGAACTCGGCCTCAAACTGCCCAATCCTGCCGCTCCGGTTGCTGCTTATGTGCCAAGCGTGATGGCTTCGGGGCTATTGCACATTTCAGGGCAGCTGCCTTTTCGTGAGGATGGTTCGCTGATCACGGGGCGTCTCGGCGAGACTATGGACGTTCCCGCCGGCGCCGAAGCGGCCCGCCGTTGCGCGCTCATGCTGCTGGCGCAGATCGGCGCCGCGCTGGATGGCGATTTCGGTCGCGTCGAACGCATCGTGAAGCTTGGCGCCTTCATATCCTCCACGCCCCACTTCACCGATCAGCCCAAGGTGGCCAATGGCGCTTCCGAACTGATGGTGACCGCATTGGGCGATCTGGGCAAACATGCCCGCAGCGCCGTGGGCGTGCCGGTGCTCCCGCTCGGAGCTGCTGTCGAGATCGATGCGATCGTCGCCGTTCGCCCTGCCTGACGGCCTGTTCGCACCGCCGCCGGCGGAGCGGCGAATCGCTTTCCTGCGCGGAGTCCGCTTCGCACATCGTGGCTTGCATGGTGGCAACCGCGTAGAAAATAGCCGCGCGGCTTTCGCTGCCGCGGTGGAAGCGGGCGACGGCATCGAATGCGACGTGCAGATGAGCGTAGATGGCACCGCCTTCGTGTTCCATGATGCGACCCTGGAGCGGCTGACCGAAGCGCAGGGGCAGATCAACGCCATCGCTGCGGGCACGATCGGCAGGACGCTTCTGAAAGGGACCAGCGAAGCCATTCCGCGGCTTGAAGAGGTTCTTTCGCTGATAAGCGGGCGCGTGCCGATGCTCATCGAGATCAAGGCACCTGAGGCGCAGGTCGCGCGGCTCTGTCTTGCCGTGCGGCGGGCGCTGGAGGGGTATCGCGGGCCGGTAGCCGTCATGTCTTTTAACCCCGAGGTGGGGCATTGGTTCGCGGCGCACGCGCCCCGCATCACGCGCGGGCTGGTTATCACCGAGGAAGGCAAGCGCAACATCAAGGGCCGCGTGGAGCGGCATCTTGCGCTTTGGCGCGCGCGTCCCGATTTTCTGGCTTATGACGTGAGGGATCTGCCCTCGCGCTTCGCAGCTGCGCAACGGACGCGCGGCCTGCCGGTTCTGACATGGACGGTACGCGGCGCGGCAGCGGAGCAGGTGGCGGCGGAGCATGCCGATGCTCCGATCTATGAAATAGAGGAAGACGATAGCTGATCTATGGCGGACCGGAACCCGATCCACGTGCGCATCGCTGACGGCGTCACGTCAGTCGCCGCCGATGCATGGGACCGCTGCGCAGGCACGGCCAATCCGTTTCTCAGCCACGCTTTCCTGAGCGCGCTTGAGGATTCGGGCAGCGCGACGGCAAGGACCGGCTGGCAATCGGTGCCGATCCTGATCGACGGCGCGTGCGGCGAACTGGCGGCGGCCATGCCCGCCTATGCCAAGAGCCACAGCCAGGGCGAATATGTGTTCGATCATGCCTGGGCGGACGCGTGGCAGCGCACTGGGCAGGATTATTACCCGAAGCTCCAGATCGCCGTGCCCTTCACGCCAGCGACCGGCCCGCGCCTGCTGACGCAGGAGTCGGCGCTGAAACCGGCGCTGATCGCTGCAGCGGAAGCTCTGGTGCGCGAGCATGAGCTCTCCTCAGCCCACGCCACCTTCCTGGCCGAAGAGGAACTGCCCCTCTTCGAAGCGGCCGGCTGGCTGATTCGCGTCGACCGGCAGTTTCACTGGACCAACCATGGCTATGGAAGCTTCGCGGACTTTCTGGATGCGCTTGCCTCCCGGAAGCGCAAGGCGATCCGCAAGGAGCGCGAGGCGGCGCTCCAAGGCCTGACGGTGGCGCATGTTTCCGGCCGCGACCTCACCGAAGCGCATTGGGATGCCTTCTGGCATTTCTATCAGGACACCGGCTCGCGCAAATGGGGCCGCCCCTATCTGACCCGCAAGTTTTTCTCGATGCTGGGCGAGCGCATGGCCGATCGGGTCTTGCTGATCTTCGCCTATCGCGGCGGCAAGCCGATCGCAGGCGCGCTGAACCTCATCGGGGACGAGACATTGTTCGGGCGCTACTGGGGTTGCACCGAGCATGTGCCGTTCCTGCATTTCGAGATCTGCTATTACCAGGCGATCGATGCGGCGATCGCGCGCGGCCTTCAACGTGTCGAAGCCGGGGCACAGGGCGAGCATAAGCTCGCGCGCGGCTATGAGCCTGTGCCGACCTGGTCAGCGCATTATGTTCCAGACCCCAGGTTCCGGCGGGCTGTCGCCGATTTCCTGGAGGCCGAGCGACGCGCGGTAGCGCATCATATCGA
>CBFRWL010000088.1:0-8989 GCA_965727025.1 uncultured Sphingomonas sp. | reverse complement strand
GGATCCCCGCCTGCGCGGGGATGACGATATGAGGGAGCGAATCCGATTTTTTCAATAGCCCGTTAGATTTTACGCGAGCGCTACTCCGCTGCCAGCAGCGTCTCCGCGCCCCCCAGATCGACCGATACCAGCCGGCTGACGCCACGCTCGACCATCGTCACGCCGAACAGCCGGTGCATGCGGCTCATCGTCACCGCATTGTGCGTCACGATGAGATAGCGTGTGTCGGTTTCCTGCGTCATGCGATCGAGCAGATCGCAGAAACGCTCGATATTGGCATCGTCGAGCGGTGCGTCGACCTCGTCCAGCACGCAGATCGGAGCCGGATTGGTGAGGAACAGGGCAAAGATCAGCGCCACCGCCGTCAGCGCCTGCTCGCCCCCCGAAAGCAGCGTCAGCGCCGCAAGCTTCTTGCCCGGCGGCTGGGCCATGATCTCAAGCCCTGCTTCCAACGGATCGTCCGAATCGACCAACGCCAGATGCGCCTCGCCGCCTGCGAACAAGGTGGTGAAGAGCCGCCGGAAATGTTTATCGACGGCTTCGAACGCCGCCAGCAGCCGCGCGCGGCCTTCCCGATTCAGGCTGCCGATCGAACCGCGCAAACGGTTGATCGCCTGACCCAGTTCGTCGCGCTCGGCGCTGTTGACGGAGCTTGCCTCTTCAAGCTCGCGCAGCTCGGTCTCCGCCACGAGGTTGACCGGCCCGAGGCGCTCCCGATCGGCGGTGAGCTTTTCGAAACGCGCCGATTCGGCCGAGGCTTCTTGCACGGTCGCGGCGTCGAAGCCGACTTTGGCCGGCAGCACCGGCGCGGGGCATTCGAAGCGCTCGCCGGAGATACGGCCCATCTCCACGCGCCGCAGCTCCTGGTTTTCATGGCGGGCGACGGCGCCGGCGCGCGCCTCTCGCGCCGCAGCGAGGGCTTCGCCTGCGGCCGCGGCGGCGGCTTCGGTGCCGCGCAACCGCGCTTCAGCCGCGCGCTCTGCCTCGATCGCCGCGGCCGCACGCGCTTTTGCCTCGTCGGCTTCGCCGGAAAGTGCGGCGATCTGCGCATCCAGCCGCTCGGGCGCGCCGGTCAGCGTCGCGCGCTCGGCTTCAGCTTCGGCGAGCCTGCGGTTCATCTCCTCGATGCGCTTGGCAGCGTCGCCTGCACGGCTTCGCCAGCTCTTGATCTCGTTGCGCGCCGCCTCACGGCGAGTCCGGTCATTCTCGATCTGGTGAACGAGCGCAGCGACAGCCGCACGCGCATCGGCAAGCGCGGAGCGGGCAAGATCGCCAGCATTTTTGAGCCGGGCAACCTCGGCCTTGGTCGCATCGCCCGGCGGCAGCGCCGCCAATGTAGCCGAGGCCTGCTTCTCGTCCGCTTCGGCTTCCGCCTGCTCGGCGGCGGCACGCTGGTGGCGCTGATCGAGGGCCGCGCGCGCGGACGCATGGCGTTCGATCGCGGCGGTGGCGCTATCCTCTTCGCGGGTGGCGCGGCGAAGCGCCTGCTCCATCTCCGCGAGCGTCGCGCGGGCCTTGTCGATCGCAGCGCGCGCGGCCGCCGCTTCCGCATTGGCCGCGGCCAGCGCGGCTTCGGCGCTTTCGACATCCTTCTGCGCGGCAGGCATTACCCGCTGCAACTCTGCGAGCCGGTTGGCGCGGATCAGCCGCTCAGCAGCAGCCACGCCACCCGCTTCGGCGACAAAGCCGTCCCAGCGCCGCAGCTTGCCATCGCGCGTGACGAGCCGCTGCCCCACCGCGAGCGGCAAACTACCGTCATCAGCTTCTACGACGCCGATCTGAGCAAGCCGCCGCGCCAGCGCCGCAGGCGCGCGGACGTGGCTTGCCAGCGGCTCGGCGCCGGCCGGCAGCGCCGGATCATTGTCCAGGCGCTCGGCCCCCAGCCATCGCCGCGCGCCCTGCCCCAGGCCTGCTTCAAGATCGTCGCCCAACGCCGCCGCCAGCGCATGCTCATAACCGCGATCGGCGCTGATCTGCGCGAGGACGCGGTCCGCGCTGCCGGCATCGGCGGCATTGGCACGCTCGAGCGCCTTGGCCTCGGCAACGAGCGCTGCCAGGGCTGCCCGTGCCGAGGAGCCGCGCGCTTCCGCCTGCTCGCGCGCCGTTGCCGCCTTGTCGCGGCGTGCCTCCGCCTCGGCCAGCAGGGTGGTCGTCTGCGTAATCGCAGCCTCGGCAGCTTCGCGCACAGCGCGCGCCTGATCGCGCCGTGCCTCATGTTCGGCTGCATCGCCCAACGCCGCCATCTCGCCGCTCACGCGCTGCATTTCGGCCGCCGCCCGATAGAGGCGCTGGCGTGCGGCCGCGAGCGCGGCCTCGGCGACCCGCAGATCCGCCTGCTGCGCCGCCTCGGCCGCCAGCGCCTGCGCGAGCGCGACCTCGCCAGCGCGAACGGTTTCGTTCGCCTCGGCAGCGCGAGCTTCGACTGAACCGCGCCGGCCTTCAGCATCGGCGATGCGGGCGGCGAGATCCTTTTCATCCTGCTCCAGGCGCGAGATCGCCTCAGCCGCGTCGATCGCGAGGCGATCCTCGCGCGCGCGGTCCTGCGCCATGGTTTCGACGCGCACACCGAGCTCGGAGATCCGCCGATCGAGTGCGGCTCGCTCGCTGTTCAGCATCGCGAGCTTATGCGACAGCGCGTTTTCAGTTTCGCGCGCGCTCTGCGCTTCGGCGCGAGCGTCGCCGACCGACTTCGTGGCATCCGCCTGATGCACCGCCGCCGCGCGTTGCGCCTCGGCAGCTGCGTGCACTGCTTCCTCGGCTGCTGCGACTTCCTTCTTCGCCTGATCGGCGGCGGCGGCGGCATCGCGCCAGCGCGCGAAGATCAGGCGCGCCTCCGCGCCGCGAATCTCGTCGCTGAGCTGGCGATAGCGCTCCGCCGCCCGCGCCTGACGCCGCAGCGCCGCCACGCGAATCTCCATCTCGGCGATCACGTCATCGAGCCTGGTCAGGTTGGTCTCGGCGGCCCGCAGCTTCTGCTCGGCATCCTTGCGGCGAACGTGGAGGCCGGAAATGCCGGCGGCTTCCTCCAGCATCTGGCGCCGTTCGGCTGGCTTGGCGGAGATGATCGCGCTGATCCGCCCCTGGCTCACCAGCGCCGGAGAATGCGAGCCGGTGGCGGCGTCCGCGAACAGGAGGGCGACGTCCTTCGCCCGTACGTCGCGGCCGTTCAGCCGATAGGCCGAGCCTGCCCCCCGCTCGATCCGGCGGATGATCTCCGCCTGGGTATCGCCGTCGCTGTCCGGCTCCTTGCGATCGATGTGAATCGCGACTTCAGCGAAATCGCGTTGCGGGCGGGCGGCGGTGCCGGCGAAGATGACATCTTCCATTCCGCCGCCGCGCATCGATTTGGCCGAGCTTTCGCCCATCACCCAACGGATCGCTTCGAGCAGGTTGGATTTGCCGCAGCCGTTGGGACCGACCACCCCGGTCAGCCCCGGCTCGATCCGTAGCTCGGCCGGTTCGACAAAGCTCTTGAAGCCGGTCAGCCTGAGCTTGGTGATCTTCAAGACGCGGCCCCCACCACGTCGGCGCGCTAAGCGCCCGCTTTCTTGAGCTCGGGCTCAAGCGCGGTCCATGTCGGGGGCTGATCGACCTTGTTGCCGTTGATCAGGAAGGTCGGCGTGCCTTCGACCTTGTCGTCCTTGATCCCGCGATCGCGCATCGCGACGATGGCGTCGATCTTGGCCTTGTCGGTCAGGCAGGCTTGCGCCTTGGCTTCCGGCAGCCCGCGCACGCGATAGAAATCATCGAGCCCGCCCGCCTTGGCCAGCGCGGCGAATTGCTCGGCCTGCGGCACCTTGGCGAGTTGATCCTGCTGCGGCTTGGTGAGCTGCTGGAACGGCAGGACCCATTTGTCCTGCTCCTGATAATTCTGCTCGACCAGCTTGAAGAACGGCCCCGGCCCCTGGCAGCTGGCGAGCAGCGTCGCCGACACATCGATCGGATTCAGCGGGAAGCTGCGGAATTCCCAGCTCAGCTTGCCGCTGTCCACATATTTGTCGCGTAGCGGCGTCATCGCCTCGCGCGAAAAGTCGCGGCAATGCGGGCAGGTGAGCGATGCATATTCGACCAGCTTCACCGGCGCGTCGGGATTGCCGATCAGATAGCCCCCTGCCGGCGTAACGGTGACCTTGTCGCTCCACTTGCTGCCAGCCGGAGCGGGAATGGCGGCCGAGGAAGCTGCCGGCGCGGACGGAGCATTCTCCTCCGCCTTCTTGTTGCAGGCGGCAAGGCTGACCAGCATCGCCGCCGCCACCGCTATGAACCGGATACGCATTGCCTCACTCCTTTATCCGCCGCCCAGCGCGGTCTTGATTGCAGGCTCCAGATCTTCCCATCCCGTACCGCTGACCGCGGTGCCGTTGACGACGAAGGTGGGCGTTCCCTGAACATTCTGCTTTTCGATTGCCTCCGCTCGCAGATCGATCAGCCTCTGCTGCCGTTTTGGATCCGCAAGGCATGCAGCCGCTTGCTTGGGCGGAAGGCCATGCGCCGCGAACCAGGCATCGATGCCGGCCTCATGGGCGAACACACCCGGCTTGGCCTCGAGCGGCGCGGCCTGGATGCGATCCTGCGCGTCCTGCTTCAGCGAATAGGCGCCGGCGAACAGCTTCTCCTGATCGGCATAAACCGCGTCATAAAGATGAACCGCCAGAGCGGGCGACCCGCACGTCATCAGGATCGAGGCCGACAAGTCGGGACCGTTGAGCACGAAATTCCTGAGTTCCAGGCTCACCTTGCCCTTCGCGATATAATTGCCGCGCAGCGGCGCCAGCCCGGTTTCGAAGAAATGCCGGCAGTGTGGACAGGTCAGCGAAAAATATTCCACCACCTTAACCGGAGCGGCCGGGTTGCCGATCAGATAGCCCCCTGCGGGCGTGGCCGCGACGACGCGATTCCAGTCCTTCGGGACCGCCTGCGCCGGAGCCAGCGCGAACATCATCAGCAGTGCAGCGATGAAAGCGCTCAGCCGCATCGATCGTCTTCCTCGAAGTTCGGAGCGCCTGTCGACGCCGCGACTGCCCCTGCCAGGGCTTCGAGACAGGCGCGAAGCTCCGGATCGCCGATCGCGCACAGGGAATCGCCCATCGCCGCTGGGACTGGCCTCAGGCTGGGCGGCGCCATGCGCGGCGCTGGCGGGGTCACCTGCCCCTGGCGGATCGTCAGCCGCGCCACCGCGCCATAGCCGAAGAAACGGTTGACCCGCTCCATGATGGCGGGCGCGACATGCTGCATCATCGGCGCGTGCGCACTATCGACCATCAGCGTCAGCACGCCGTCCTTGTGTTTGCCGGCGGGAAAGCGGATCGATTCGGGGGCGGACACGTCGGCATAGCGAGGTCCCACAATTTCACGCCAGCGGCTGACCACCGACGATTGCACGAAGCCGAAGCGCCGGAACGCGGTACCTCCCACGCTCGGCAACATGTCGCCGACGGCGCGCAGACCGCCGACGCGCTCGGCTGCCGGCTTGTCACTTTTTTTCCGACGTTCCTTCATTCGGCTCTCCATGCCATAGGCCCGGCATGGCCGTCGACAGTCACGAGACCAATTATCCACAGATAGCGTGTGAGCTGCTCGCCTGGTACGATTCGAACGCGCGGGTTTTGCCCTGGCGCTCGCCACCTGGCGCGCCGCCGCCCGAACCTTATCGGGTCTGGCTTTCGGAAATCATGCTGCAACAAACAACCGTCGCGGCGGTGAAACCTTATTTCGAAAAATTTTCGACGCGCTGGCCGACCATCTCCGATCTCGCCGCCGCCGATGAAACCGAGCTGATGTCCGCCTGGGCGGGATTGGGCTATTATGCCCGGGCACGCAATCTGATCGCCTGCGCGCGAACAATCGTTGATAAATATCACGGCCAATTCCCTGATACAGAAGAATTATTACGGACGCTGCCCGGCATTGGCGGTTACACATCGGCTGCCATCGCGGCGATCGCGTTCGATCGGCGTGCGGTCGTGATGGACGCAAATGTGGAGCGCGTGGTTGCGCGCCTGTTTGGGTGCGATTCACCGCTTCCGGCTGGCAAAGCCGAACTTCACGCGCTGACGGACCGAATCACGCCGACGAAGCGCTGCGGCGATTTCGCCCAAGCCATGATGGATCTTGGCGCAACGATTTGCACGCCGCGCGCGCCGCGATGTCTGCTTTGCCCGATCGCAAGCCACTGTGCTGGAAAAGCGGAACCCGAGCGCTATCCGCTCAAGGCCCGCAAGCTGCCGCGGCCTCGGAAGCGCGGCAGCATCTTCTGGACTGAGCGTGATGGTGAAGTTCTGCTCTGCCGCCGCCCGGACAAGGGGCTGCTGGGCGGAATGATCGCGCTTCCCTCGGGGCCGTGGATCGAAGATGATCCCGGCCTTTCCCAGGCACCTGCAGCAGATAGCTGGCACTTGATCGGAACGATCCGGCACGTCTTCACCCATTTTGCCCTCGACGCCGCAGTCTATCGGAGCGAGGCCGAAACCGATCATGAAGACGGGATCTGGTGGCCCATCGCGCGCATTGACGAAGCCGGTCTGCCGACGCTTTTCGCCAAGGCGGCATCGCTTGCAAGAAGGAACAGGAATGGCTGATCGCGACCCTCCCGGCCTTACCGGCAGCCCGCTCGACCGGGCGGACCATCTTCGAGAAAATCCGGAAGCGATTGCCGATTTGCGCGCAAGTCTTTCAGCCCGGCTGTTGCTGCTCGATGGTTTGGAGCCCTGCCTCACCGATGATGGCGGGCTTGCTTGGGGATCGCTTGCCGACGCATCCGAAGAAGCCGAACTCGCGTTGCTGGGCTTCATCGACGGCAGACCGCGCTTCGTTGCGTTGGCGGCAGCGCCTTCGGGCTTCTCCCGTTCCGCACGACTGATGCAGGCACTGGCCACGTTGCCGCCCGGCGAAGCCTCGACCTTCGCGGCCGCGCGCAGCCTCGTGGACTGGCATAACCGGCACAAGTTCTGCGCGAACTGCGGCACGCCTACCGAGACCTTCCGGGCCGGATGGGCAAGGCGTTGTTCGAATTGCAAGGCCCAGCATTTTCCACGCACCGATCCGGTCGTGATCATGCTGGCAGAACATGAGGGCCGCGTGCTGCTCGGCCGTCAGCCCCAATTCCCGGCGGGCTTCTACTCGGCTCTGGCCGGGTTCGTCGAAGTCGGCGAATCGATCGAGGAAGCGGTCGCGCGGGAACTCAAGGAAGAAGCGGGCGTCGTCGCCAGGAATATCCGCTATATCGCCAGCCAACCCTGGCCTTTTCCCTCTTCGTTGATGATCGCCTGCATCGGCGAGGCCGAGAGCGACGAGATCATTCTGGACGAGAACGAGCTCGAACATGCCATATGGTGCGACAGAAGCGCTGTATCGACTTCGCTTGCCGGCGATGCCGACGCGCCGTTCCTGCCGCCGCCGCCTTATGCGATCGCCCACACGCTGCTGAGGCGCTGGCTCGACGGCGCTTAACCGGCGGGAAGCGTCCGCGGCCGCGCCTGCGGATAGGTTCCGAGCAGGCGCACCCACTTGGTATGGAAGGCAAGCTCCTCCAGCGCGCGCGCGACGGCCGGATCATCGGGCTTGCCCTCGATATCCGCGTAGAATTCGGTGGCCGCAAAGCTCGCTCCACGCTGATAGCTTTCGAGTTTCGTCATGTTGACGCCATTGGTCGCGAAGCCGCCCAGTGCCTTGTACAGCGCCGCAGGGATATTCTTCACCTCGAAGATGAAGGTCGTCATGACCGGCCCTTCCGGAACCTCGCTGAGCGGATCGCGCGCCAGCAACACGAAGCGCGTGGTGTTATCATCGGAATCCGAGATGCCTTCGGCGAGCAGATCGAGCCCGTAAAGCTCGCCAGCCAGCGCCGGTGCGATGGCCGCAACACCTTCGTTCTTCATTTCGGCCACGGCGGCGGCGGCGGCGGCGGTGTCGGGATAGGCGATCGGCTTGATCCGCTGGCTTCGCAGCCAATGGCGGCATTGCCCCAATGCCTGGGGGTGGCTCATCGCCTCGACTATCGTTGCGCCCTTCCGGCCCAGCAGGCAGTGGCGAACGGTGAGAAAGCGCTCGCCCACGATCGCCAGCCCCGATTCCGGGAGCAGGAAGTGAATGTCGGCGACGCGGCCGTGGAGCGAGTTTTCGATCGGAATCAGCGCGCGATCGACAACGCCGTCGCGTACGGCATCGATCGCGTCCTCGAAGCTGAAACAGGGCATCGGCAGCGCATCGGGCATCGCCTCGACGATCGCGATGTGGGAATTGGCCCCGGGCGCGCCCTGAAAGGTGACCCCGCGCGCCGGCTCCGCCGTAGCGGCATCAACCATTTGCGCGACCAATGCACGCGCGGGAGCGGGATAGTTTTCCATATGGGCGAGAGCGCTTAGGGGCAGCACCAGCCAATCGCAAGCGCGGCTTGCGAAGCCTGACAACCGACTCTAAAGGGAGCGCGATTTTCGCGCGGCCGACGCGCGGAACCTTGAGCAACGGGACGGGGCATGAACGATCGCGCGAATACGATTGCCGGGTGGGTGCTTGCGGGTGGCATTGTCGCCCTGGGCCTTTCGATCGTAACTGGGGAATATTTCCGCGCCGAGCGTCCCGAGAAGATGGGCTATGTGGTCGAGGGCGTTGAGGCCGAGGGCGGCGAGAGCGGCGGTGCCGCCGCCGAGCAGCCCGCTGCCTTCTATCTGGCTTCGGCCGATCCGGCGAAAGGCGCTGACGTCTTCAAAAAATGCGCTGCCTGTCACAATGCCGACAAGGGCGGCCCCAACGCGCTCGGCCCGAATCTCTACGGCGTGGTCGGCGAGCCGATCGGCAAGGGCGCCAATGGATTTGCCTTCTCCGATGCGCTGTCGAGCAAGGGCGGCAATTGGGATTGGGACAGCCTGTTCGCCTGGTTGAAGAGCCCCAAGGCCTTCGCGCCCGGAACGAAGATGACCTTCGCCGGCCTGTCCAAGCCTGAAGATCGCGCCAATGTGATTGCTTACCTCAACAAGCAAAGCGATGCGCC
>CBFRWL010000087.1:0-9066 GCA_965727025.1 uncultured Sphingomonas sp. | reverse complement strand
GAACCGGATTGACCATCAAGCAAATCACGTTCCGCATCGGCTTCGCGGATACGCCGTCCTTTCGCAGGGCATTTCGCAACTGGACCGGATTGTCACCGCAGGCTTATCGCGATGGCGCTCAGCGCTATCCGGGCAAGGCGACTGCAAGGTGCTGAATGTCCAGAGTGCTCACGCGAACCGAATTCTACGATCTGATGTGGTCGAAACCCATGCCCTACCTGGGGAAGGAGCCGCTCGGATAGTGGGCGAAATGGGCGAGAGCCAGCAGCGAATTGCCGCAGTGGCCCCGCATCATTCGGTAGTTGAGCAAGCCGGAATCAGCCCATCCTCCACCGCGTTTTGAACGCTTCACAGCATATTCGGGGAATGGTAGCGTGCCAAACTGTGCCAAACCCTCAGAAAAATCCTTTGCTTTCAAAGGATTGGTGCGGTCGAGAAGACTCGAACTTCCACGGCCTTTCGGCCACAGCGACCTCAACGCTGCGCGTCTACCAGTTCCGCCACGACCGCACATCGAGTAGGGCCCCGGAGGCCGGGGCGCTGGCAGGCGCGTGCCTCTAGCAAAGGCTGCGCCGGTCCGCAATGGCTTCGCCGCGCAATGCGAAACAAGCCTCATGCGCGTCCGCCCCGCGGCGCCAATCATGCTCAGAGCAGAAGATATTGGTCCTCATGCTTGCCGGTCAGTTCCCATGATGCGATTGGTTCGTGGCGCGTCTGGCCCAGCAGGCTATGGATCAGTACGAATTGCTGAACCGACCAGGCGAACGGCGTCACCATTTGGCAAAATGGCGGCGCCTCCCGGTAAGCGAGCGTCATGTGCGGATTGAAGCGATATCCGGGACGGGCGGCGATTTCGGCATTGCTGCGGGCATCAGCGATCGCGTCCGCGAGCTGCTGCAGGGCAGCGTTCCTCAATCGCGGGCGCAACGCGACGGTGCCGCCGCCGGCATTCACCTGATCGAGCTCGATCATGAAAGGATCGGCTGCTACCACCTTCCCCACTTCGATCAGCCGCTCGGCAATCTCCCCGGGGAAGGTCTCGAAATCTTCCAATATGTCGAGCGTCAGGTGCAGACGCGCAGCGCGCACGAACGCTGCATGCGGCCCGAAGCGGGCCTGCGCCCAATTTGCGATCCGTCGCGCCATCAGCGGCGGAGGAAAAAGGGCGAAAAACAGCCGGTGCCGATACCGCGGCATCGTCATTGAACCAAGCATTGCGAACCTCGACTCATCCAGTATGTTCTGGTTTTGTTCTGGAGGCTAGATGCAAAAGGAGTCAAGCGGCGCGAAAGCGCGAGCGAACATAACCGTCGGCGCGCGCGCAACGACATTTTGACTCATGTCGGGGAGCCGAATGCCAGAACTATGGCTGGTTTTCGCCATCCGACCCCCAATCAGGGTCGCTGGCTGCGTCCTACTCATTCGACGAGTCAGCGAAATCCAGGTTCAGCTTCTGCGAAGCGCGTGGGAAATCTACCGCTGCCGTATCGAAATTGGCCGAAGCATTGGGCGGCAGCACTTGCACCGGCGAGGCGATCATCCAGCTATAGACCGTGCGGCCCTGCGCATCGCGCAATTCGGCGCGGATATTGGACACCGGCTGCGGCTCGCTGGTCGGATTGACGATCCGCCCGCTCACGATCAGCCGTTCGCTACCGTTCGCCATCGGCTCCCGGTCCGGCTTGTTCGTGACCTCGATCTTGAGCGGGCTCTCCGATCGCGTCAGCCCCAGCCGTTCGGCAAATCCATTGGAGCCCAGCATCAGCAGCACCAATGTCGCCCCCATCGCCACAACAGCGAAGCAGATCGCGGCCCAGGTGAGCATCCGCGCATGATTGCGGCGCGGCCGAAACGGCGGCTCATGGATGAACGGGTCGGGTTGACGGACGGCAACAGGCGGCTGGTCGACGAACGAGCGCACCGGCTCGGGAGCGGCCGGGATGGGCGGCGGTGGCGGGTTCGCCGCGCTAAACTGTTCGGCCGCGCCCGTCGTCGCGACGGACGCCTTGGACAATTCCAGCGGAGGCGGTTCCTCGAACCAACTATGCTTGCACGACGCGCATCGCACCTGGCGCCCGGTCGGCCCGATGGCGGCATCCGGTACAAGGTAACGGGTCTTGCACGCGGGGCAGGTGAGGATCATTGATTATCGCCGCTCAGCACCTGTGGGCCCCTCCCCAGGATCGTTGAAGCATCTCTAACCATGCCCGCCGCGCCGCTGCAAGCCTTGTGCCGACTTTACCTATGTGGGCGGCCTGTGCCATTGCGGAGGAAGGGGCTCATCTTCGGAAAGGCAGGCCGAATTGCGATGGCAAGCATCGTGCAATTCGAAAATGTCGGTTTGCGCTACGGCACGGGCGCGGAGACGCTTTCGGACGTCAGCTTCAATCTGCCGGCGGGCTCCTTCACCTTCCTGACCGGCCCGTCGGGCGCGGGAAAGACCTCGCTGCTCAAGCTGCTCTATCTGGCGCTGCGGCCGAGCCGCGGGCTGATCCGCCTCTTTTCCGAGGATATCGTGACGCTGCCGCGGGCGCGCCTGCCCGCCTTCCGGCGGCGCATCGGCGTGGTGTTCCAGGATTTCCGGCTCGTCCCCTATCTCTCCGCCTATGACAATGTGGCGCTGCCGCTGCGCGTCGCGGGCGTGAGCGAAGGTGAGATCGAAACGCCCGTCCGGGAAATGCTCGAATGGGTCGGGCTGGCGAGCAGGGCCAATGCGCGTCCGGCAACTTTGTCCGGCGGGGAACAACAGCGCGTCGCCATAGCGCGGGCCGTGATCGGCCGGCCGGACATGCTGGTCGCAGACGAGCCCACCGGAAATGTCGATCCGGAGATGGCGGGAAGGCTGCTCTACCTCTTCGAAGCGCTCAACAAGCTCGGGACGACGGTGGTGGTGGCGACCCACGACGTCCATTTGCTTTCGCGCATCGCGCATTCGCAACTGATGCGGCTCGACAAGGGCCGGGTCTCCGATCCCACCGGCGCGCTCCGCAACCCGCCCCGAACTCCGCAGGGCGAGGACTAATGCTCCGGCTCCATTCATGGCACCACCGCAACGGGCGTCTGCTCCCCGAAGGCCAGTTCGCCGGGCCCATGCCCTGGGTCATTGCGATCATGATGTTTCTCTCGGTGCTGATCGCAGCAGGCGGATTGGGCGTGCGCGAGGCGGCTCGGCATCTGGCGGATGAGCTTGCCGGACGCATCACCATTCAGATCGTGGAAGCGGATCCTTTCGAGCGCGCACGCCAGACCCAGGCCGTGCTGCGGCGGCTCGCCAGGGATCCGCGAATTGCACATGTCGAACGCGTCGATCCGCAACAGCTTGAAAAGCAACTCGCGCCCTGGCTTGGCACGTCGTTCGACACGACCGATGTGCCCATCCCGGACATGATTGATGTGGATCTTGCAGGGCGGGCGGCAGATGCTCTGCCCGAGATTATGGAAGCGGTGAAGGGCGCGGCGCCATCGGGGCGGATCGATGCGCACGGCCAATGGCTGACGCCATTGAACAAGCTGATGAACCTGTTGAAATGGCTTGCGCTTGCGCTGGTGGTGCTGATGGGGGCGGCGACCGCATTCACCGTCGTCCTTGCAGCTCGCGCGACGCTGGACAATCATCGCGATACCATCGACGTGATGCATTTGCTGGGAGGAACCGACGTTCAGATCGCGCGACTGTTTCAGCGGCGTATCGCGCTTGACGCACTGTTCGGCGGCATCGTCGGTCTTGCTGCGGCTGCGGCCGTGCTCCTCATCCTGATCGAGCGCGTTCAAGGACTGGGCTCGGAACTCGTCGGCAATGTTGCGTTGACGAGGGCGACGTGGACTGTGCTGATCCTGTTTCCGCTCGGAGCAACGGCGCTTGCCATGGTGACTGCGCGCCTCACCATCCTGAGAACGCTGGGGCGGATCCTGTGATCCTGCGCCTTCTGGCCATTCCACCCCTGTTATGGGCGCTCGGACTGGCGTTGTTCGTGATCCTTCTGCCAGGTGCGGCAGACGATCGCGCCACCGATGGCATCGTCGTGCTGACCGGTGGTCCCGGGCGTATCCAGCGAGGCCTGAAGCTCCTGGAGGCGGGCAAGGCCAAGCGCATGCTGGTATCCGGCGTTGACCGCAGGGTGAAGCCGCATGAGCTTGCCGCTGAATATGATGTGCCCGGCGGCCTTTTCGAGCGGAAGGTCGATCTTGGTCACGAATCCGTCGACACCCGTTCCAACGCATTGGAATCGGCCAACTGGCTGAAGCACAACAAGTTCAGGACCGTTCGGCTGGTCACGACCGACTGGCACATGGCGCGCGCGCGGTTCGAGTTGGGCCACGCGCTCGGCAGCGGCGTCACGATCGTGGCGGATGGCGTACCCAGCGAACCGCAGCTGGTGCCGCTGGTAAAGGAATATAACAAATATCTGCTCCGCCGCGCGTCCGCGCTGTTCGGCATTTAGCACGGCATGGCGATTCTGCGCTCGCTGCTGTTCGCGTTGATCTTTTACGCAGGCACGCTCGTGGCGATGTTGCTGGCGCTGCCGGCATCCTTGCGCGGAAGCGATGCGGTTCGTGCGCATGGGCTGCGTTGGGCCCGCTTTCACGGCTGGTGTTGCCGCAACCTTCTCGGAATTCGGAGCCGGATCGAAGGGCAGGTGCCGCAAGGCGCGGTGTTGATCGCGGCCAAGCATCAATCGATGTATGAAACGATCGAGCTGGTGGATATTCTGGGAGCGCCCGCCATCGTGCTGAAGCGGGAGCTCGCCGATATTCCTCTGTGGGGCCGCCTTGCGCAGCAATATGGCTCCATTCCGGTAACGCGCGAGGGCAGTGCTGGCGCATTGCGTGCGATGCTACGTGCCGCGCGCGAAGCGATGGCGGCGGGCCGCGCCATCATGATCTTCCCGGAGGGTACGCGCGTGGCGCGGGGGGAGCATCCGCCGATCAAATCCGGCTTCGCCGGGCTTTACCGGCAGCTCGACCTTCCGGTCGTGCCGGTTGCGCTCGACAGTGGCAGATTATGGCCGCGCAACAGCTTCCTCAAGCGCTCCGGCACGATCACCTTCCGTTTTGGCGAGCTCATTCCGCCCGGGCTGCCGCGCAAGGAGGCCGAAGCCCTTGTCCACGCGGCGATCAACGCGCTGGAGACCGGCGGTTAATGCGCGCGGCCGAAATCCGGCCGCTCGTCATCCTGGCCTTCTTCGATGATGCTGCGGCGGACCGCCCGCGTGCGCGTGAAAAGTTCGAAAAGGGTGTCGCCGTCGCCCCACCGGATCGCGCGCTGCAGCGCGGTCAGATCCTCGCTGAAGCGCTGCAGCATTTCCAGGACAGCATCCTTGTTGGCCAGGAATACGTCCCGCCACATTGTCGGGTCGGATGCCGCGATGCGCGTGAAGTCGCGAAAACCGCCGGCCGAATATTTGATCACCTCGCTGCGGGTGACATCTTCGAGATCCGAGGCGGTACCGACGATCGTGTAGGCGATCAGGTGCGGCAGGTGGCTGGTGACGGCGAGCACCAAATCGTGGTGCCTCGGGTCCATCCGATCCACCTTTGCCCCCAACCGCTCCCAGAAGATCGCCAGCCGTTCGACGGCTGCGTCGGTCGAAGCTTCGATCGGCGTGATGATGCACCAGCGGCCGTTGAACAAGGAGGCAAAGCCTGCCTCGGGGCCGCTATTCTCGGTGCCGGCGACAGGATGCGCCGGCACGATCGTCACGCCCGGCAAGCTCGTGCCGAGTGCTGCCGCCACGCTCGCCTTCGACGAGCCGACGTCGCTGATCACTGCTTCGGGCGAAAGATCGCCGGCGATCTCAGCCGCCACCGCGCCCATGGCACCCACCGGCACGCAAAGGATGACGAGATCGGCGTCAGTAACCGAGGTCCCCGCTGTATCGGCCACATCATGACAGAAACCGAGCGCCACCGAGCGCGCGCGGACATCGGCATCCGCATCATGCCCTGTTACCCGTACGGTGGGCATATGTTCGCGGATCGCGCGCGCGATTGACGAACCGATCAGGCCAAGTCCGATAACGGTGACGCGGGAGAAGGGAAGCATCACCGGGCCGCTTCACAAAGTTCGCGCAAGGCCGCTGCGATCGCGCGCATATCTTCTTCCTGGCCAATGGTGATGCGCAGGCCGTGGGCAAGGCGCTGGCCGGGAAGCCAGCGAACGATATAGCCCTTGTCCATTAAATGCTTGTACGCCTCCTCGGCCGTCACCCTGCCTTCGAACAGGACGAGCGAGAAGTTCGCCTTGCTTGGAACGGCCCGAAGCCCGAAATTGCCGAGACCTGCAATCTCGGCCTCGAACCAGCGCAACCATTTCAGATTGTGCTCGCGGCTCTTCGAAACGAAATCATCGTCCTGGATTGCCGCCACGGCTGCCAGCTGGCCAGCCGTGGTCACATTGAACGGAGCACGGATCTTGTGCATGGCGGCAATCACCGGTGCCGGCCCATAACCCCAGCCGATCCGTTCTGCCGCGAGGCCGTGGATTTTCGAAAAGGTTCGGGTGATGATGACATTGGCCGCCTCGCGCGCCAGCGCCAGACCGCCATCATCTTCTTCGGGCGCGAGATATTCCGAGTAAGCCTGGTCGATCACCAGCAGGCAATCCGCAGGAATCCCGGCGTGCAGGCGGGCGATGTCGGCCGGCCCGGAATAGGTGCCGGTCGGATTGTTAGGATTGGCGATGAAGATTACGCGCGTTTTCGCGGTAACGCGCGCCAGCAGCGCGTCCACATCGGTTGCATAATTAAGATCGTCGGCCTCGATTGGCTCGGCGCCGACCCGGCGGGCAGCGATCGGATAGACCGAAAAGCCGTAGCGTACGAACAGCACCTCATCCCCTGCCCCAGCGAAAGCGCCGGCGGCGAGATGGAGGATTTCGTCGGAGCCGGTGCCATAGATCACGCGCGATGGATCGAGATCGAACTTGGCCGCGATCGCCTCGCGCAAAATGGTGGCGCCTGGATCGGGATAGAGATTCAACGTCCCTTTCGCTGCAAGATAGGCGCCTTGCGCCTTGCTGCCGGTTCCGAGGGGATTTTCATTTGCCGAAAGCTTGACGAGCTTCCGCCCGTCATCGCCCGAGGACCGGCCCGGCACATAGGGGGAGATAGCATCGATCCAGGGCTTTGGCGTGGGTCCGGTCATGGCGAAGCGCTCTATGCGGGCGACCGAACGTTGACAAGCCGCGCATACCCACCCTAGCCCCAGCCGCGATGACGGATGATCAACGTTTCGGGCTTGCCCGCTCGATCACGCTGCCTGGCCCGCTGCGGCTGGACGGAGGGGCGCAGCTTGGCCCGATCGATATCGCCTATGAGACCTATGGTACGCTCAACGCAGAGCGCTCCAACGCGATATTGATCTGTCATGCGCTCACGGGCGATCAGTTCGTTGCTTCCACGCATCCGCGCACGGGAAAGCCGGGTTGGTGGCCGCGTATGGTGGGTCCGGGAAAGCCGATCGACCCGGAACGGCACTTCGTTATCTGCGCCAACGTGCTGGGCGGCTGCATGGGCTCGACCGGGCCGGGCTCCACTGATCCGGCGAACAATCTTCCCTATGCGATGCACTTTCCGGTGATCACGATCCGCGACATGGTTCGCGCGCAGGCAATGCTGCTCGATCATCTCCAGATCGCGACGCTTGCCGCGGTGGTGGGCGGATCGATGGGAGGCATGCAGGTGCTCGAGTGGGCCGCAACCTATCCCGAGCGCGTCCGTTCGGCCATCGCGATCGCGACGGCGGGCCGCCATTCTGCGCAGAATATTGCTTTCCATGAAGTTGGCAGGCAAGCGATCATGGCTGATCCGAACTGGCGCGACGGCAATTATTATGCGGATCAGGCGATGCCGAGCGCGGGATTGGCGGTCGCCAGGATGGCGGCGCATATCACTTATTTGTCCGAAGCCGGGCTTACCGAAAAGTTCGGCCGCCGTCTGCAGGCCAGGGATGCCGTGAGTTTCGGCTTTGACGCGGATTTCCAGGTGGAAAGCTATTTGCGGCACCAGGGGATCAGCTTCGTCGATCGCTTCGATGCGAACAGCTATCTCTACATCACACGCGCGATGGACTATTTCGACCTGGCGGAAGAACATGGCGGCCGTCTCGCCAACGCCTTCGTGGGAAGCGATACCCGTTTCTGCCTGATCTCGTTCGACAGCGACTGGCTCTATCCTACATCGGAAAGCCGGGAAATCGTGCATGCGCTCAACGCCGCAGGAGCGGCCGTCAGCTTTGTCGAGCTTTCGTCGCCGTTCGGGCACGACGCTTTTCTGCTCGACGTTCCTGAGATGAATCGCGTTGTGGACGGCTTCCTGAGGGCCGGCCTATGAATGGCTGTCTGCCATGACGCTTCGCCCGGATCTTGCCATCATCGCCGCCAACGTCGCCTCGGGCACCCGCGTGCTCGACATTGGTTGCGGCGATGGTGCGCTCATGGCGGAATTGCGCGATCGGAAGCAGGTCGATGCGCGCGGGATCGAGATTGATCCGCTCAACGTCTCGCTCGCCGTGACGCGCGGCCTTTCCGTGATCCAGGGCGATGCCGACACCGATCTTTCCTACTATCCCGACGACACCTTCGATTACGCGATTCTGAGCCAGACGCTGCAAACCACGCGCGCGCCGGATCGGGTGTTGCACGAGTTGCTCAGGATTGGGCGGCGCGCCTTCGTATCCTTCCCCAATTTTGCCTATTGGCGCGTGCGATGGTCATTGATGTGGAGCGGGCATATGCCGGTGACGGCAGCGTTGCCGGTAAGCTGGTATGAAACCGAGAATATCCACCAGCTCACGGTCAATGATTTTCGTGCGTTCGTTGCCGAGCATGGCGTGGTCGTCGAGAATGCCTGGTTCCTGTCAGGCGGGTCGGCGAGGCGGATCGGTCCGATAAATGCAAACTGGCGCGCGGAACATGCGGTATTCCTGCTAAGACGGTAGCAATCGCGTCATCTTTTCCGGCCACAAAAAAAGCGCCCGGAGGATTTCCCCGGGCGCTTTCTACCCCCTGCCGCAAGCGGCGCTGCGATTAGGCGTAACGAACGCTAAGCTTCGTCCGGCGGCGACGCA
>CBFRWL010000086.1:0-9135 GCA_965727025.1 uncultured Sphingomonas sp. | reverse complement strand
CCCGTGAAGGAGGCAAGGCCCTTGAGCCATTCGACCTTGTTCTTCTTGAACAGGAACTCGATGCCGCCGGTGAGGCCCTTCACCGCGTCCAGCTTCTCCGCCATCATCCCGGAAAGATCGAGGCTGGCACCTTCGATCTTGACGCCGAACTTCGCGAGCGCGCCCGAATGCGCCTGTTCGAAGAACTCGGACGCATGCAGCAGCGCCTTCGAAGGAATGCAGCCGACGTTGAGGCACGTGCCGCCCAGCGTCTCGCGGCTTTCGGCGCAGGCGGTCTTGAGCCCGAGCTGCGCGGCGCGGATCGCGGCGACATAGCCGCCCGGCCCAGCGCCGATCACAAGAACGTCGAAATCATAGTCAGCCATTACTTATCCCTGTCATCGTGTTCCTGCGCAGGCAGGAACCCAGTCAAACCGAAATATCATCGAACAGGTCGCGCCAATCCGGATTTTTCTCTTCAATCAGCCGCAACTTCCACGCCCGCTTCCACTTTTTCATCTGTAGCTCGCACCGCCGCGCTTCCTGGAGATCTTCATATGTCTCGTACCAGACCAAGAATTTGCATCGATATTGCTTGCTAAACCCGTCGACCAATCCGTTGCGATGTTGATAAATACGCTGAAGCAGATCGCTGGTCACACCCAAATAGAGCGTGCCGTTGCGTCGGCTCGATATGAGGTAGACAAATCCCCGCTTCGTAATCCCACTCCCCGCTGGGCTCCTGCCTTCGCAGGAGCACGCCTGTCATTTCACGGCCTTAGAGATCGATCAGGAGGCGTGTGGGATCCTCGATCGCGTTCTTCACCGCGACCAGGAAGGTTACGGCCTCGCGTCCGTCGATCAGGCGGTGATCGTAGCTCAGCGCCAGATACATCATCGGGCGGGCCACGATCTGGCCATCGCGCACGACGGGGCGCTCCTCGATACGATGCAGGCCGAGCACGCCGGATTGCGGCGGATTGATGATCGGGGTCGACATCAGCGATCCGAACACGCCGCCGTTGGAGATGGTGAAGGTCCCCCCTTTCATCTCTTCCATGCTGAGCTTGCCGTCGCGCGCGCGGGTGCCGAAATCGCCGATCGTCTTTTCGATTTCGGCCACGGAAAGTTTGTCGGCATTGCGGATCACGGGAACGACAAGGCCGTTCGGCGCCGAAACCGCGACCGAGATATCGGCATAATCCCGATAGACGATCTCGTCGCCCTCGATCGCGGCGTTGACCGCGGGCACGTCCTTCAGCGCCATGCACGCGGCCTTCACGAAGAAGCCCATGAAGCCCAAGCGAACGCCATGCTTCTTTTCGAACAGATCCTTGTACCTGGTGCGCGCTGCCATGACCGCCGACATGTCGACATCATTGAACGTGGTCAGGATCGCGGCGTTGTTCTGCGCCTCCTTGAGACGGGAAGCGATCGTCTGGCGCAGCCGCGTCATGCGCACGCGCTCTTCATGGCGGCCAGCACCGCCATCGATAACCGGCCGCGGAGCAGCGGCAACCGGCTGCGGTGCCGCGGCCGGAGAAGGCTCAGAGGTGGGCGCCTTCTGCTTGGCGGCGGCGAGCACGTCGTCCTTGGTGATGCGGCCGTCCTTGCCGCTGCCGTGGATGCGGGATGGATCGACCCCATGTTCGAGAACCGCGCGGCGCACCGCGGGCGAGAGCGTGACCGGCTCCTGATCGTCGGCGGGGGCGGCAGCGGGCTCCGGCGGCGCGGCAGCCTCGGCTTGGCCGACCAAGGTGCGATCCTCAACCTTGGGGGTCGCTGAATCGACCGGTGCCTTACCCTCTTGGATCTGGGCAATCACCGCGCCGACATTGACCGTGTCTCCTTCGGCGACCGCAAGCTGCCCCATAACCCCGGCAACCGGGGCGGGGACCTCGACCGAGACCTTGTCGGTTTCAAGGCTGGCTACAGGTTCATCGGCTTTGACGGCCTCGCCAGGCTGCTTCAGCCACTGCCCGAGCGTCGCTTCGGTGATCGATTCACCCAAGGTCGGGACGATGACGTCGACTGCCATGATATTATTCCTCATGTCCTAGGGCTTCGGCGACCAGCGCCTTCTGTTGCGCCATATGCTTGCGGGCGAGGCCAGTGGCCGTAGCAGCCGAGGCGGGGCGGCCGGCGTAGGCGGCGCGCGCAGGGCCGGTGCCGGCTTCCTTCAAACATTCCTCGATCAGCGGTTCGACGAAGAACCAGGCGCCGTTGTTCTTCGGCTCTTCCTGCGCCCAAACCACGGTTTCGAGATTCTTCATCCGCGCCATCCGCTTCACGAGCGCTTCGGCCGGGAAGGGGTAGATCTGTTCGATGCGGACAATGGTGGTCTCCTTGTCCCCGGCGGCGTCGCGCGCATCGGCGAGATCGTAGAACACCTTGCCCGAGCAAAGCACCAGCCGCCTCACATCCTCGTCCGCCGGCGGCGTCGGATCGGACAGGATCCGCATGAAATGGCTGTCGCCCATAAAGTCTTCGATCTTCGAGACCGCCGCCTTGTGCCGCAACAGCGACTTGGGCGTCATGATGATCAGCGGCTTGCGGAAGTTCCGCACCATCTGCCGGCGCAGCACATGGAAATAGTTGGCCGGGGTGGTGATGTTGCAGACCTGCATATTATCTTCGGCGCAGAGCTGCAGATAGCGCTCGAGCCGCGCGGAGCTGTGCTCCGGCCCCTGCCCTTCATAGCCGTGCGGCAGGAGCATCACGAGGCCGTTGACCCGCAGCCATTTGGCCTCGCCGGCGGCGATGAACTGATCGATCATCACCTGCGCGCCATTGGCGAAATCGCCAAACTGGGCTTCCCACAACACCAGCGTGTTAGGGGCGGCGGAGGCATAGCCATATTCGAAGCCAAGCACGCCAAATTCGGAGAGCGGGCTGTCGAGCACCTGAAATTTGCGGTCGAGCGCCGACAGGGGGATATATTTGTGGCCGTCCTTCTGGTCGACCCAGACAGCATGGCGTTGGCTGAAGGTGCCGCGTCCCGAATCCTGCCCGGACAGGCGGACGCCATAACCATCCTGCAGCAACGCACCGAATGCCATCGCCTCCGCCGTCGCCCAGTCGAAACCTTCGCCGCGCTCGAACATCGCCTTTTTCGCATCGAGAATGCGGCCAAGCGTCTTGTGGATATTGAGATCGGCGGGAACCGTCGTCAGCACCTTGGCGAGTGCATCCACACGCTCGCGGGCAAGGCCCGTGTTGGCCGCGCGACGTTCGGTGATCGGTTCCCGCGGGCTCGCGAAGCCGGACCATTCGCCCTCGAACCAGTCGGCCTTGTTGACCCTGAAGCCCTTGGCGCCCTCGAACTCTTCTTCGAGATGCCCGATGAAGGCCGTTGTCACCTCATTCACCCATTGATCGTCGATGACGCCCTCGGCCTTCAGCTTGTCGGAATAGATTTTGGAGACCGGCGGATGCTTGCGGATCGCATCGTACATCAGCGGCTGGGTGAAACCCGGCTCGTCGCCTTCATTGTGGCCGAAGCGGCGATAGCACCACATGTCGATGACGACATCGCGCTTGAACTGCTGGCGGTACTCGGTCGCAAGCTTGCACGCGAAGGTGACGGCTTCGGGATCATCGCCATTCACATGGAGGATCGGCGCGCTTACCATCTTCGCGATATCGGAGGGATAGGGCGAGGACCGTGCGAACTGCGGGCTCGTCGTGAAGCCGACCTGATTGTTGATCACGAAGTGGATCGTGCCGCCGGTATGATAGCCGCGCAGGCCGGAAAAGCCGAAGCATTCCATGATGATGCCCTGGCCAGCGAAAGCGGCGTCGCCATGCAGCAAGATCGGCAGCACCTTCGCGCGCTCCAGATCCTCCATCTTCGTCTGCTTCGCACGCGCCTTGCCGAGCACCACGGGGTTCACCGCCTCGAGATGGCTGGGGTTCGGCGTCAGCGACATATGAACTTCATGACCGTCGAAGGAGCGATCGGTCGACGTGCCCAGATGATATTTGACGTCGCCCGATCCGCCGACATCCTCGGGATTTGCTGAACCGCCCGCGAATTCGCTGAAGATCGCGCGATAGGGCTTGGCCATGACATTGGCGAGAACATTGAGCCGGCCACGATGGGCCATGCCGATCATGATCTCCTTCACGCCATATTGGCCGCCATATTTGATGATCGCCTCAAGCGCCGGGATCATCGATTCTCCGCCGTCGAGGCCGAAGCGCTTGGTGCCGACATATTTGCGGCCGCAGAACTTCTCCCACTCCTCGGCTTCGATCACCTTGTTGAGGATGGCCTTCTTGCCCTCGACGGTGAAGTGGATTTCCTTATCCTTGCCCTCCATCCGCTCCTGGAGGAAGCGGCGCTCCTCGATATCGCCGATATGCATATATTCGAGGCCGACCTTGCCGCAGTAGTTGCGGCGCAGCACCTGGATCAGCTCGCGCACGGTCGCGGTTTCGAATCCGAAGACGCCGCCAAGGTAGATCGGGCGATCGAGATCGGCTTCCGAAAAACCGTGATATTCCGGGGTAAGGTCCGCGGTAATTTCGCGCCTCGAAAGGCCGAGCGGATCGAGATCAGCCAGCAGATGCCCGCGCACGCGATAGGTACGGATCAGCATCATCGCGCGGATGGAATCGCTCGCCGCCCGCGTCACCGCCTGCGGATCGGGCGTTGCGGCGGAAGCCGGAGCTGCTGCCGCCGGCTTGTCCTTCCGGCCAGGCTTGGCCGCAGGCTCCATCTGGGTAGGATCGAGCGCCGCCGTCAGCGGATCATTGTCGGCGGGCGGCCAGCCGGCCCGCGCCCAGCTTGGGCCGGTGACGGCTGACTCAAGACCCTCGAAATAACGCCGCCAGCTCGCTTCGACCGAATTCGCGTCGTCACGATACTGCCGGTAAAGGGCTTCGACGAAGGAGGGGCTTACGCCTTCGAGCCCCTCGAAACCGAAACCTTCGATGCCCATGTCATCCGTCCTTGCGCGGTTCGTGCCTTATCAAAGCGGGCTGCTATGCCCAGCTTAGATTAATTAGCCCTTTAGAACCTGGGCCAGCGTGCTGCCCAATTCGGACGGGCTGGCCGCAACCTTGATCCCTGCGCTTTCCATCGCCGCGATCTTATCTTCGGCGCCGCCTTGGCCACCGGACACGATCGCGCCGGCATGACCCATCCGGCGTCCCGGCGGTGCGGTGCGTCCGGCAATAAAGCCCGCCATGGGCTTTTTGCGGCCGCGTTTGGCTTCGTCCTTCAGGAACTGCGCCGCTTCCTCTTCCGCAGAACCGCCGATCTCGCCGATCATGATGATCGATTTGGTCTCGTCGTCAGCCAGGAAAAGTTCAAGCACGTCGATGAAGTTGGTGCCGTTCACCGGATCGCCGCCGATGCCTACCGCCGTCGTCTGGCCAAGGCCTTCATTCGTCGTCTGGAAAACCGCTTCATATGTAAGCGTGCCGGAGCGCGAGACAACGCCCACCGAGCCCTTCGAGAAGATCGAGCCCGGCATGATGCCGATCTTGCACTCGTTCGGCGTAAGCACGCCCGGGCAGTTCGGCCCGATCAGCCGCGATTTGGAGCCCGAAAGCGCCCGCTTGACGCGAACCATGTCCAACACCGGAATGCCCTCGGTGATGCAGACGATCAGAGGGACTTCGGCATCGATCGCCTCGCAGATCGAGTCGGCGGCGAAGGGCGGCGGAACATAGACAACGCTGGCGGTCGCGCCGGTCGCATGCACGGCCTCGTGAACGGTATTGAAGTTCGGCAGCCCCAGTTCCTCGTGGATCGTGCCGCCTTTGCCCGGCGTGACGCCGCCAACCATCTGCGTGCCGTAATCGAGCGCCGCCTTGGTATGGAAGGTGCCGGTTTTCCCGGTCATGCCCTGGGTGATGACCTTGGTGTTCTTGTTGACGAGGATCGACATAAGCTGATGCTGTCCCTTTCCTTGGGGAGGAGTTCGGCGGAATTCAGGCGAGGCTGCTGTCGATGCCCTTACAGGCGACCAACAGCTCTTTCACCGCGTCCACCGAGACCTGAAGATTTGTCTTGGCTTCCTCGTCGAGTTCGATCTCGACGATCTGCTCGACGCCGCCTGCGCCAATGATCACCGGCACGCCGACATAAAGGCCATCGACGCCATATTTGCCCTCGACATGGGCGGCGCAGGGCAGCAGCCGCTTCTGATCGTTGAGATAGGCCTCGGCCATGGCGATTCCGCTGGTGGCCGGAGCGTAATAAGCCGAGCCGGTCTTGAGCAGCGCGACGATCTCGCCGCCGCCGCCACGGGTGCGCTTCACGATTTCGTCGATGCGCTCCTTGGTCGAGCGGCCCTGCTTGATCAGGTCGGGAACCGGGATGCCCGCCACCGTGGAATATTGCACCACCGGCACCATCGTATCGCCATGGCCACCGAGCACGAACGTATTCACGTCGCGAACCGAAACATCGAATTCCTGCGCGATGAAGGTCGAGAAGCGGGCGCTGTCGAGCACGCCCGCCATGCCGACCACCTTGTTGTGCGGAAGGCCCGAAAATTCGCGCAAAGCCCATACCATCGCGTCAAGCGGGTTGGTGATGCAGATCACGAAGGCATCCGGGGCGTTGTTCTTGATACCCTCGCCGACTGCCTTCATCACCTTGAGGTTGATACCGAGCAGATCATCGCGGCTCATGCCGGGCTTGCGCGCCACGCCGGCGGTGACGATGATTACGTCCGCGCCCTTGATGTCCGCATAATCGTTGGTGCCAACGATCTTGGCGTCAAATCCTTCGATGGGGCCGCACTGGCTCAGATCGAGCGCCTTGCCCTGAGGCACGCCTTCGACGACGTCGAACAGGACGATATCGCCCAGTTCCTTGGTCGCAGCGAGGTGAGCCAGCGTGCCGCCAATGTTGCCGGCACCGATAAGCGCAATCTTCTTACGAGCCATTCGACTCCCCTGTTCGTGATCAAGCCAGAAAAAGGACGCTGCGGCGTTGCAGCATCCCGAAAGCGGGGCCCGCTTAGGCCGATTCGCGCGAGGCGGCAACCTTCACGATGCCACAGGGGGACATTTTGTCAGCCTTCGCCGTGCCCAAGCGCCAGATAGTCCCGGCTCTGCATTTCCATCAGCCGCGACACGGTTCGCTCAAATTCGAATGAGCCGTCACCTGCGAGATAGAGATCTGCCGGCTCCGCGGCGGCGGTTGCCAGCAGTTTCACCTTATGTTCGTAGAGCGTGTCCACCAGCACCTTGAAGCGCGCGGCCTCGTTGCGCTGCTCCGGCCCCATGATCGGTATACCGACGATGATCACCGTGTGGAAATGGCGCGCAATGGCAAGATAGTCGGGCACACCGCGGGCTTCGCTGCACAGCCTTTTGAACGAGAAAACGCCGACGCCCTTCAGGCTCTTCGGAACGTGCATCGATCGGCCGCCGGGAATGGCGAGTTCTTCGGAAGGCACATGGATGCTGTCTTCCGGCGGGTAATCCGTGAGGCGAAAGAAGGCGGCGCGCACGGCATCGGTCGCTTCCTGACCGAGCGGCGAATACCAGGTTGGGTAACCGCCCAGGCGCTCCAGCCGGTAATCGACCGGGCCGTTGAGCGAGAGCGTGTCCAGCCGCTGCTCGATCAACGCGATAAAGGGGAGAAAATGCTCGCGGTTGAGACCGTCCTTATAGAGATCCTTGGGCGGACGGTTGGACGTCGTCACCACCGTCACGCCGGCGTCGATCAGGCTGGTGAACAGCCGGGAGAGGATCATCGCATCGGCGGTGTTGTTCACGACCATTTCGTCGAAAGCGAGCAGACGCGCCTCCTCGGCCAGCGCTGCCGCGACCGGGAGGATCGGGTCGCCCTTTTCCTTCGCACGCTCCGCCCTGAGTCGATCGTGCACCTCAAGCATGAACTCATGGAAGTGCACGCGCCGCTTGGCCTGGATCGTGACGCAGCCGAAGAAGAGATCCATCAGCATCGATTTGCCGCGCCCGACGCCGCCCCACATATAGATGCCGCGCGGCGCGGCTGGCGGCCGTCGCAGCATCCGCCAAAGCACGCTGCCGCGTGGCGGCTGATCGTTCAGCTCCTGCGCCAGCGCATCGAGCCGCTCGGACGTGTGGAGCTGGTCAGCATCCGGCCGCAGCTCGCCGGCCGCAACCAGCGCTCGATAGCGATCGATGACGCTCGTCACGATTGCGCCCTTGCCTTCCTCACCAAGCCAGAGAAGGCGACCACGGGCTTGCCGGATTGTTCCAACGTGCCGCGTACAAAAACGGTGCGGTGGGTTTCGCGCATAACCTCGACCACCGCCTCGATCTGAGCATTCACAATGCCCGGCGCGAGAAATTGCGCCGAAACATCCATGGTGACGCCACCCGCGACGCGCTCAACGCCCAGCATCGCCGGACCAACGAAGAGCGCATGATCGACCAGCGAAAGCAGAAAGCCGCCATGCGCGAAATTGAAGAGATTGCGATGTTGATCGCGTAGCGTGAGGCCGATTCGCGCATGGCCTTGCTCGTCGATCCAAGCCTCCATGCGTCCGCAAACGTCGAGGAACCTATTCTCCGCGGTCTCGACTCTTATCAGTCGGCCCGGCCGATCGGGATCCGGAGCATAACCGAGATGATCGCAAAGTTCGCGAAGGCTGGGCTTCAAGGTTAGATCTGCCGTTCGACCACCATCTTCTTCACTTCGGCAATCGCACGCGCCGGGCTCAGGCCTTTGGGGCAGACATTGGCGCAGTTCATGATGGTGTGGCAGCGATAGAGCCGGAATGGATCCTCAAGCTCATCGAGCCGCTCGCCCGTCATCTCGTCACGGCTGTCGGCGAGCCAGCGATAGGCTTGGAGCAGGATTGCCGGGCCCAAGAACTTGTCGCTGTTCCACCAGTAGCTCGGGCAGGACGTCGAACAGCAGGCGCACAGGATGCACTCGTAGAGCCCGTCCAGCTTGGCGCGATCTTCCGGCGTCTGCAGCCTTTCCTTGCCCGATGGCGGCGGCGTGACCGTCTTCAGCCAGGGCTGGATCGAGGCATATTGCGCGTAGAAATGGGTGAAATCGGGGACAAGATCCTTGATCACGTCCATGTGCGGCAGCGGCGTGATCCGCACTTCCTTGTCGAGATCCTCGATCGCGGTCGTGCAGGCCAGCCCGTTGCGGCCGTCCATGTTCATCGAGCAGGAGCCGCAAATCCCTTCGCG